>CBIHMD010000609.1:0-2209 GCA_966210655.1 uncultured Thalassospira sp. | reverse complement strand
GAACAATGCCATGCGCGCGCTTTCGGCGTCGCAGATGGATGTCATGGCCTATGGCCTGATCACGGGTGATCGACAGTTCATCGGTTATGACCCAGAAGATATGCGTGAAATCCGCCGCACCTTGCCCGTTGATGACGTGCTTTTCTCGGAACTGGCGCATTTGCGCGGGCCAACCGTCAATCACACCAGCTTCCCGCGATGGGACCCGTATTTCAAACAAACGGTGATTGCCGACTGGATTCCCCTGTTTGCCGACGGGCGCTATCTTGGCACTTTCATCCAGTATCTGTCGCTGTCCAACCTTTCCAACAGCCTGATCCGCGGTCGCGAAGATTTGCCGGGCGTTCCCTTTGTCCTGATTGCAGGCAATCGTGTCATGGCCCATCCGCGTTTGCGTGAATGGGGGGACAATACGGCATCGGCACTGGTGAACGGGGCCGACATCGCGCGCAGCCCGATACCGCTTCCAACGATCAATGATATCGGCGACCCGGTGCTGGCCAATATCGGCAAATCCGAAGCCATCGATATCAGCGACAGTGGCGACTCGCGCGGTGAAAGCCAAAACCTTCGCCTTTCCGGGCTTGATCTTAACGGTCGCTATTCGATGATCGTCACAAAACAGATGATGGACACCCCGTTTTCCCCGATCATTATCGGCCTTCATTTCGAAGAAGAGCTGTTTGACGATGAATGGAACCGGCTGATGCTGGCCTCCGCTATGGGGGGAGCCGTTCTGCTGATGTCGATTATCGTTGCGATCATCATTGCCCGCCAGTTTACCAAACCAATCCGCCGGTTTGCCGCTGCCGCCCGGACGTTTGAGGAAGACGGCATCGAAAACCACGATTTCCCTGACCTGAAAGGCAGCCGCATTCGCGAATATGATGATGCGGCCCGATCATTCAATCACATGATCAAGGCGGTGCATGATCGCGAACGGATCAGCAGCCTGTTTGGTAAATTCCTGCCAGCATCAATTGCCCGCAAACTTCTCGCATCGGGAACCGATTCCGGCGTCCTCCCGCCCCAGCAGTGCGAGGCAACGGTCCTGTTTGTCGATATCGAAGATTTTACCAGTCTGTGCGAGGAACTCGATCCCCAGCAGATCATTTCGATGCTAAACGCCTATT
Organism: uncultured Thalassospira sp.; assembly: GCA_966210655.1. GTDB lineage: Bacteria > Pseudomonadota > Alphaproteobacteria > Rhodospirillales > Thalassospiraceae > Thalassospira. The sequence goes on along the minus strand of CBIHMD010000609.1, from coordinate 1,076 downwards.
TCGATTGTGCGACCAACATTATCGAGGAACATGGCGGCATCATCACCCAGTTCCAGGGCGACGCCATCCTTGCGGTATTCAACGCATTCGACGAATTGCAGGACCACGCCGATGCGGCCCTTGATTCCGCCATCGCCATTCAGAATGCGGTCGAAACCCGGCAGTTCGACGGGTTGTCGATCCGGTGCCGTTGCGGCGTCAATACCGGGCGCATGGTTGCCGGAAATGTCGGCGCCAGCGCGCGCCTGTCCTTTACCGTTCACGGCGATGCCGTCAACACCGCATCGCGGCTTGAACGCGAGAACAAGGTGCTTGGAACGCGCATCCTGCTGTCAGACAGCACGCGTGATCTGCTTTCCGATCCGGAACGGGTGGTCAAGGCCGGTCAAATCCAATTGCGCGGCCGCCATACTCAAACCCTGCTTTACACCTGCCGTCGCTAAAACACGCGATATTCTTTCCATCGCGATCAATCATCAGTAAGCTTTGCCGATAACCCGGCAACACAAACCGGGTCATCGGGGTATACGGGGAATATGATGACTGAACGCAGGGGGCGTTTTTCAATACTTGGCGTATTGCTGGGGGCGTTTTTTGTTACCAGCGTACTGGGTGTGGGGCTCGCACTTCACCTTGGCCTTGATACCGCCTATGACAATACCCGCAATCTGTGGATTGCAATGACCCATGCCGATCTGAAAGACGCACAAAACGCCATGCGCGCCCGGATCGACCGGATGCAACGCCGTAACATCTGGGTCGCGCGCGAAGTGGCCCATGGCGATCTTTCCCCCGATAACGTGGCCGTCTGGGACAACACCCTAGCCGCCCTTGTGACCAATGAACGCGACGTCACTGCCATCGGACTTCTGATGCCCGATGGTCGGTTTCGGGGATATGATCCAAGGTCGGACAAACCTGTTTCCGGCAAAGCCGACCCCGAAGAAGACATCATCGCCCGATCCCTGATCGCCTTTGGCCCGGGCCAAAGCATCACGCAGTTTCCGCGCTGGAACAGTCTGGTCAATCAGGTCGTGATCAGCGAAATGATCCCGCTGTTTCAAGCGGGCCAATAT
>CBIHMD010000608.1:0-2215 GCA_966210655.1 uncultured Thalassospira sp. | reverse complement strand
ACAGACAGAACCGATCCAGCACCTTAAGGCAAAGCGGATCATTTTTCTGCATGGCATTTTCAACGATTTCCGCAGCACTGAGCGGTGTCACATCAATCCCGTCAATGGCGGCAAGCGCGCGATAGAGGTTTTCAAGCCCCATCCCCGACAGTATGCGTTCGGCCGACACACGGCCCAGTTCAGCCGTCAGGAATTTGACGATTTCATAATCAAGATCGTCAATCGCGGGCAACGACACATGGCCGCCTTCGCCCTGGATCGGAATCCAGTGACCGTCATGGGGCAGAAGCCCCGAAACGCCAAGCCCGGTCCCCGCCCCGATCACCGCCAGCGGCAATCCCGGCCGCCCCGGACCATCAAACAGTGTGATCAGGTCTTCGGCGCCAAGATAGGGCACCGACATCGCAAGGCCGGTAAAGTCATTGACCACCACCAGACGATCCAGACCAAATTCGGCCTTGAGCGCGTCCTTGGAAAACACCCACGGGTTGTTGGTGAATTTGATGATGTCTGCGGATGCCGGGCAGGCCACGGCAACCGCAAATTCATTCAGATCCGCGCAATCGGTTTTCACCATGAAATCCCGCATGGCATCGCCGATGGTCGCATAATCGCGAACCGGCAACGTCATCGGTGATTGCGAATCGCCATTATCGTCAATCCAGGCAAAGCGGGCGTTGGTACCGCCAATATCACCAACCAGCCGCATTATGCCACCTCGACCTCGGCTGCCCCCGGAAGCACCGCACTGGCCCCCAGTTCGGCCAGTCCGACATGTTCGCGGAACACACCGAACAATTCACGACCGAAACCGGTCTGATGTTCGGCCTTGTTATCAAAGGTGGCGAAGTCGCGTTTGGCCAGTTCGGCCTCGGTCACGTTCAGGATCAGTTCGCCGGTTTCGGCATCCAGACGGACGATATCGCCATCATAGACCTTGGCGATCGGGCCATTCATCATGGACTCGGGGGTGACATGGATTGCCTCCTGGACCTTGCCCGATGCGCCCGACATGCGGCCATCGGTGACAAGGGCGACCTTGTAACCAAGGTCCTGCAACACGCCAAGCGGCGGGGTCAGTTTGTGAAGTTCCGGCATGCCATTAGCCTTGGCCCCCTGGAAACGAACGACGCAGACAACGTCGCGATGCAGTTTGCCGTCCTTGAACGCCTGCATCATTTCTTCCTGCGAGGTGAAGACCGCAGCCGGGGCCTCGATCACGCGGTTTTCAGGCTTCACAGCCGATACCTTGATCACCGAACGGCCAAGGTTCCCCGCCAGCATGCGAAGGCCGCCATCGGCACTGAACGCCTTTTCGGCCGGGCGCAGGATTTCCTCGTCATGGCTGGTGGCCGGGGCATCACGCCACGACAATTTGCCATTATCCAGATACGGCTCGGTGCCATAGGCCGCCATGCCGCCGGTATGGATGGTCTGAAGGTCGGGATGCAGAAGACCGTTTTTCAGAAGGTCGCTGATCACAAAGCCCATGCCGCCCGCGGCGTGGAAGTGGTTCACATCGGCCTGACCGTTCGGATAAACGCGGCACAGCAAGGGCACAAGTTTCGACAGTTCATCGAAGTCTTCCCAGCGCAGTTCGATACCCGCCGCACGGGCCATCGCCGGAAGATGCAGGGTGTGGTTGGTCGACCCACCGGTCGCAAGCAAGCCGATAATGCCGTTCACAAATGCCTTTTCATCCAGAATTTTGCCAACCGGACGATAATCATTGCCAAGCTTGGTGATCTGAAGCGCACGACGGGCGGCTTCTTCGGTCAGGGCATCACGCAGATCGGTGTTCGGATTTACGAACGCCGCACCGGGCAAATGCAGCCCCATGATTTCCATCAGCATCTGGTTGGAGTTCGCCGTACCATAGAAGGTACAGGTCCCCGGGCTGTGATAGGACGCGGTTTCGGCTTCGAGCAGTTCCTTGCGGCCGACCTTGCCCTGTGCGTAAAGCTGCCGGATGCGGGCCTTTTCATTGTTGGGCAAACCGGACGGCATCGGACCGGCCGGGACAAACACCGCCGGGATATGACCATAGGCAAGTGCGCCCATCACCAAACCCGGTACGATTTTATCGCAAACACCAAGATAAAGGGCGGCATCGAACACATCATGGGACAGCGATACCGCAGTCGACATCGCAATTACGTCACGCGAAAACAGGGACAGTTCCATGCCCGGACGGCCTTGCGTCACGCCATCGCAC
>CBIHMD010000607.1:0-2217 GCA_966210655.1 uncultured Thalassospira sp. | reverse complement strand
ACATCCGGGCATTCAACCCCGGTTTCCTTAAGGCAGGTCAGCATCATACCCGATTTGGCAAAGGGCTGAGCAATGTTGACGAGCGCCACCCCCTTTTCACGCGACGCCAGCGCGGATGGCATCCAGTCAACGATCACGTCCGCCCCACCACCGGCAATAACCTGTGGCGGGGCAATGTCCGGGCCGCCCGGATTGATCGTGACATCAAGATCGGCTTATTCATAAAAGCCCTTTTCCTGTGCCACATAGTAACCGGTGAACTGTGCCTGGGTTACCCATTTAAGCTGCAGGGTGACCTCGTCCGCTGCCATCGCCGAAAGCGATGCCATGCCGACACTTACCCCCAACGCAGTCGCAAATACTTTCTTCATTCGTCGATGTCTCCTCTGGTTATTGTCAAGTCCTCCCGACGGGTCGTCTTTTGGTGCCTTTAATGGCGACGTACCCGAAATGACGGATGCCATGACGTCGCCTTTCTTTCGACGTAGGCCACGGCTCCGTAAAAGGCGGTCCCCGCCAGGGCCGCCAATGCAATTTCCGCCCAGACCATATCGACATTCATCCGCCCGACTTCGGTCGAGATACGGAAACCCATGCCAACGATCGGGGTGCCGAAAAATTCGGCGACGATGGCGCCAATCAGCGCAAGCGTGGAATTGATTTTAAGCGCGTTAAAGACAAACGGCATTGCCGCTGGCAACCGCAACCGGAACAGCGACGACCAGTAGCCCGACGCATAAGTCGCCATCAGGTCCTTCTCAAGCGCGCCTGCCGCATTCAGCCCAGTCACCGTATTCACCAGCATCGGGAAGAAGGTCATGATCACAATCACGGCCGCCTTCGATTGCCAGTCAAACCCGAACCACATCACCATGATCGGGGCCACTCCAATGATCGGTAGCGCCGACACCATATTGCCCAGCGGCAAAAGCCCTCGTTTCAAGAACGGTACCCGGTCAACCGCAATCGCCACGATAAAGGCACTGCCGCAACCAATCACATAACCGCTGATCACGGCCTTGATGAAGGTCTGATGGAAATCTGCTGCCAGAATGTCGGTCGAACTGATGAAACGAAGCCCGATGGCGCTTGGTGCAGGAAGCAAAACCTGCGGCACGCCAAAGCCCGCCACGATCACCTCCCAAAGGAACAGCAACCAGATGCCAAACGCGATTGGCACCAGAATGTTGGCGAATTGCTGTTTCACGGTTTCAAGACTGCGATAACGCGCAACAACATCAATCCCTCGCCAGACAAACGCCCAAAGCGACAGGATAAACAGCCAGAACCCGGTTCCGGCATGACCGGCAACACCATAATCATAAAGCGCGGCTATCGCCTGCGAGCAGCCAAACACCGCCACCGCCAGAATGATTGCCGCATACTGGATGCGACTGACACCAAGCCATGTAAAGGCCGCACCGGTAATCACACACAACGCCATCGCCACCGCAATGCCTGAAATATCGCTGACAAAGGCGACTTGTTTGCCGCTGTCGGGATCAATTCCGGTTAACGGGAAGATCAAAGCTAGCAAGGCCGTAATCGCCGCAACCAGACAGAATTTATCAAGTTTGATATTGGTCATCCGCGTACTCCCATTCTGGCAAGTACACGGCGTTCGCACCATCCAACCATCACCACCATGATCGCGGCAACAAAGGCCGCCGTCAGCAATGCCGACCAGATCTGGATGGTCTGCCCGTAATACGACCCAGCCAGAAGACGCGCTCCCAATCCGGCCTGCGCACCTGTCGGCAATTCACCGACAATTGCCCCGACCAGACTGATCGCAATCGCAACCTTCAGACTGGCAAACAGATAGGGCATCGCTGATGGCAGGCGAAGCGACCAGAAAGTCTGCCATTTCGATGCGTTATAGGTCCGCATCAGATCAAGCTGGATCACCTGCGGCGAACGCAGGCCCTTGACCATGCTGATCGTCACCGGGAAGAAACACAGATAGGTGGAAATGATTGCCTTTGGCACCAGCCCCTTAAGTCCAATCGCGCCCAGCACAACGACGATCATCGGGGCAATGGCAAGAATCGGAATGGTCTGGGATGAAATCACCCACGGCATCAGGCTTTTTTCAAGTGTCACCACATGAACGATCCCGACCGCCAGCAAAATGCCAAGTGCTGTACCGATCAGAAACCCCAGCAGGGTCGATGAAATCGACACCCATGTCTGGAAAACCACCGACCGATTGGACGT
>CBIHMD010000606.1:0-2226 GCA_966210655.1 uncultured Thalassospira sp. | reverse complement strand
GTGTCAGCCAGTGGGTCAGATCAAGCATATCCTGCAACATTACGGCAGGATCGCCGCCCAGTGCATATTGCGCACCCAGCAATTCCAGTGCTTCGTTGATCTCGCCCTTCATGGTCTGATCAAACAGATCGAAAATCCGCGACCTGTCCGACAGGCCCAGCATATCGCGGACCTGCTGGGTCGTGACTTTGCCTGCGCCATGCGAAATCGCCTGATCCAGAAGGCTCATACCATCACGAACCGAACCGTCGGCGGCGCGTGCAATCAGGGCAAGCGCCTCGTCCTCGATATCGGCATGTTCAAGGTCGGCGATGCGTTTGTAATGGGCGGCCAGTTCGTCGGTCTGAACCCGGCGCAAATCAAAACGCTGGCAACGCGACAGAACGGTGATCGGAATTTTGCGGATTTCGGTGGTCGCAAAGATGAATTTCACATGCTCCGGCGGTTCTTCCAGCGTTTTCAAAAGCGCGTTGAACGCACTTTTCGACAGCATGTGCACTTCGTCGATGATGTAAATCTTGTAGCGGGCCGATGTAGGGCGATAACGGACGCCTTCGATCAGCTCGCGAATATCGTCAACACCTGTGCGTGACGCGGCATCCATTTCCAGAACGTCGACATGGCGGTCTTCGGCAATCGCGCGGCAATGTTCGCAAACACCGCATGGCTCGATGGTGGCATTGCCTTTGCCATCCGGCCCGATGCAGTTCAGCGCGCGCGCAATGATACGGGCGGTCGTGGTTTTACCGATCCCGCGTACCCCGGTCAGAACAAAGGCATGCGCCAGACGACCGCTTTCAAGCGCGTTCGACAGCGTCTTGACCATCGGTCCGTGACCAATCAGCTCGTCAAAGGTCTTCGGGCGATATTTGCGGGCAAGAACCTGATATTCGCTTTTGGGCGCTTCTTCGGCCTTTGGCGTAGGCACAGGGGCGGGTGCCATTGCGGCGGGCTCCTGCTCCATATCAAGCTCTGGCGCCTCAGCCTCGGGCGTTTCTGGTGCTGACGTTTCGGTGCTGTCGATCTGATCCGTCATTCATCCGGTCCGGCATGTTTCAATGTGCTTTGGTTTTAGCAGCTTCGCCCCCGCATGGGAAAGACCAAGTGGGAATTTTCCCATACAAAATTCCATGGCAGGCTGGATGCTGCAAAGCATGGCGGAAATGTATGATTTTTGGGGGATGCAAAGGGTGAGAGACTGAACCGCGACCCGGAAAAACTCGTTACGGCTGCTACCTTCCGGTCCTGACCGGGTTGGCGAGCGGTCCGTCCACGGCCAGCCTCTCGCCCCCTATATCGCGCAAGGGACCATAAAACGCAAGGCCCGGCTTTGATTTTTTGATAAATCGCGTGATCGTGGCTTTGACGGCGGGTTTGGTCGCGCTAATGTCGGTGCCTGTCATCTGAATATGCTTACCCACCATATGGAATTACGGGACTCGACCCCGGCTCTGGTGGATCCAACCAAGGAATTGCCCCGAAATGGACAGGCTGTTTTACGAAGCAACAGATCTGGATCGCGATGCCCGGTTGCGCACCCGGGAAAACTGGCGTGAACTGCTGCTGGCCGAGGAAAGCGTTAAAATTCTGATCTGCCATGCTGGCGACCCTTTGTTTGCGTGGCCCGAAGACATGAACGAACATGAGCTTGTTGTCGTCGGAGGTCCCGCTTTGTCGTATCTTGATCTTGAAATCGAACGGGCAAATTGGATTTATATCGGTCGACATGGCGGAGAGGCCGTCATCGCGATTGATATCGCGCCAATCATTTCTGATCGTGATGATGCCATTCGTCGATTGGGTGGCGGGTTTGGCGATATGCGTAGCCGTATGGCAGCTCTTTCCGAAGACGAGGCCGCCCTTGCAGCCCAGGCCCGCGCCATTTTCAACTGGCATCAGAAACATCAGTTTTGCGGTGTATGCGGGCATCCCAATCAGGTTTTGGAAGCCGGTTATCGCATGCAATGCACCAACCCGACGTGCGGTACGCAGCATTTCCCGCGAACCGATCCAGCAGTAATCATGTTGGTCCATCACAACGATCATGTGTTGCTTGCACGCTCTCCGCAATTTCTGCCGGGGACCGTTTCCGTGCTTGCCGGGTTTGTCGAACCGGGAGAAACCCTTGAGCAGGCGGTCGCGCGCGAAGTATTCGAAGAAGTCGGCATTCGGGTAATACAAGCACGCTATATTGCCTCCCAGCCATGGCCTTTCCCCGGATCCTTG
>CBIHMD010000605.1:0-2249 GCA_966210655.1 uncultured Thalassospira sp. | reverse complement strand
ACCTCGGGCAGGCCGAGTTTGGCGGTGGCCGTGGCGATGCGGTAATGGCAACCCAGCGCTACTTCAAGCCCGCCGCCAAGCGCATTGCCGTGGATGGCTGCGATTAGTGGCTTGGTCGATTGTTCGAGTTTGAGGATCAGATCGGGCAGGATCGGGTCCAGCGGCGGTTTGCCAAATTCGGTAACATCGGCCCCGGCGATAAAGGTTGATCCGGCGCAGATCAGGATCGCGGCACGGATCGCGTCATCGCGGTTGACCTGATCCAGCGCATTCCAGATTCCCAGACGGACGGCATGGCTGGTGGCGTTGATCGGCGGGTGATCAATCGTGATGATCGCGATGTCGTTTTCGGTGGTGAGGCTGACGGGCGACATTGTCGACATTATGCGTCCTCCGGCTCAATCGGATGCAGCAGGCAGGCGACCAGATCAGAGGCCGGATCGGCCAGATCGGCGATGACGTCGAAATGGTGTTTGTCGGGGGCCTCGACCGCGCGGGTCGCGGCACCAAGCCCGGTCCAGATATTGGCAAGAAGATCATTCTGGCGGACAAATTCCGGCCTTTCATTCGCGCCGACCCAGCAGGTGATGGAGCATGGCAGATGCGGGCGGGTCAGTGCGGCACTTTCGGTGATTGCTTCGTCCTCGTCGAGTTTCAGAACATCATTCATCGCGGTTTTCAAAAGCGGGCGCAGATCGTGCAGGCCGCTGATGGATACTGTGTTTTTGATGCGCGCCTGCGTTGCCGGTGACAGGGGCGAGGATACGCAGTTCATCCGGCTGACCAGATGACCGCCCGCCGAATGGCCGGTCAGGTGAAGGGGACCTGAAATGCGATTGGCAACATGATCAATCGCCGCCCCGATCTGGCGGGTGATTTCCGACAGGCGGGCATCGGGGGCCAAGGTATAGCTTGGCAGACAGACCGCCCAGCCGCGCGCAACGGCCCCGCGTGCCAGATGCGACCATGTCGATTTATCAAACGCTTTCCAATAGCCGCCATGCACGAAGACGACCGTGCCCTTTGGCGTGCCTTCGGGCAGGAACAGGTCGTATTTTTCGCGATCCGTGTTGCCATAGGCCACATCCAGTTCCGCCCGGTTCGATGCCGCCATTTCATCGCGGAAGGCTGCTGCCAGTTTGGCCCACATGCCGGGAAATTCCGCCGCGCCCCTGATATGGTCGCCATTGGCGTATGCGTCGTCCCAGTTGGTGATCATGGTGAATGCCTTCCTTGTCTGACGTCATCTTTGATGATGCGGTTTTATCACGGGGATCGCGAGGGAATCTGCGGATATTGCCGCGGAATGCAACGCTTTTTCCCTGTTTTTCCCTGCTTCCACATCACCCTGTTTTCGTGATTCTAGGGGATAATCCCGATATTTCAAACTCAAATATTTTATGCTTGAAATAAATGTCGGGCAGGCGTACCGTTTTTGAAGTTTCCCAAAACAACCGGGGCAAAGACCCCCATATCAAGAAGGGAAAATCAGGTGAGAGTAGCTTGTTTGGGTGGCGGTCCTGCGGGGCTTTATTTTGCGATTTCGATGAAATTGCGCGATCCCGGCCATGAGGTCGTGGTGATCGAGCGTAACAAGCCCGATGACACGTTTGGCTGGGGCGTTGTCCTGTCGGACGAGACGCTGACCAATCTGGCGCAGAACGATGCCAAAAGTGCCGAAGCGATCCGGGCGCATTTTTCATACTGGGATGATGTGGCCGTTCAGTATCGCGGCGAAAAAACCGTATCGACCGGACATGGTTTTTGCGGCATCGGGCGCAAGCAGCTTTTGATCCTGTTGCAGCAGCGCGCCCGCGAGTTGGGTGTTGAGCTCCGGTTCGAGACCGAGGCGGAAAGTGCCGCGCATTACGCCCGCGAATTTGATCTTGTGGTCGCAGCCGACGGGCTTAATTCCAGAACCCGCACCGAGTTTGCCGATAAATTCCAGCCCGATATCGATACGCGGAAATGCAAGTTTGTCTGGCTGGGCACGCATCAGAAATTCGATGATGCCTTTACCTTTATTTTCGAGGAAACCGACAAGGGCTGGGTCTGGGCGCACGCCTATCAGTTTGATGACAAGACCGCGACCTTTATCGTCGAATGTTCGCAGGAAACCTGGGACGCCTATGGTTTCGGCGACATGACCAAGGAAGAGTCGATTGCCACCTGCGAGGAAATCATCAAGAACCATCAGGGCCTGTGTCTTATACACAACAACGAGCCCACGAGACTCCTTAGCATGTCGT
>CBIHMD010000604.1:0-2253 GCA_966210655.1 uncultured Thalassospira sp. | reverse complement strand
GGCCAAGCCTTATGACCGAAAACCGGTTTCGTATCCTTCTGGTCGAAGATAATCCCGGCGATGCCTTTCTTGTGAAGACGTTGCTGGAGGAAACCGGTGAACGGTTCGAAATCGAACATCGATCCGACCTCGCGTCGGCGATGGCGTTGCTGAATGATGTGTCGCCGGACGGGGCTTTTGATGTTGTTCTGCTCGACTTGACGCTGCCGGATTCATCGGGTGTCGAAACCATTCGCCGCATTCGAAGATGCGCCAACAGTGCCCCGGTCGTTGTTCTGACCGGGCATAAGGACGAAGAACTGGCGTTCGAGGCCCTTCAGCACGGTGCAGAAGATTACCTGACGAAAGAATTCCCCGATGGCCGGACGATCCGCCGGTCGATCCGTTATGCGATTGAACGTTCGCGCGCCGAGCAGGCGCTGAAAGAAAGCGAGGAACGATATCGCAAACTGGTTGAGCTCGCCCCGGAACTGATTTCCGTGCTGAGTGGTGATGCAATCGTCTATATCAATCAGCAGGGTGTTTCCATTCTGCATGGCAATGACAGTTCCGAACTGGTCGGGCGCAGTTTCATGGAAATGGTCCATCCCGACAGCCGTGAAATCATGGGCGAATATATCGCACGTTATGCCGGTGGTTATGCCGGTCGGGCCGATTTCGTGATCATGTGCCGCCGGGGTGACGGCGAAAATGTCGAGCTTGAAGTTTCTGCCATCGCCTTCACCCACGAAGGCGCGCCAGCCATGCTGATGCTTGCCGAGGATGTGACGGAAAAGCGCAAGATCGAACGGCAACTGGTTCAGACATCCAAGTTGGCGACGCTTGGCGAAATGGCGGCATCGGTCGCACATGAAATGAACCAGCCGCTGAACGTTATCAGGATGGCGGCCGATACCTGCGCGCTGCAATATGAACTTGAAAAGGTTCAACCCTCGTTCCAGAGAGAGCGACTGTCCCTGATCAGCGGCCAGACCCGGCGCATGGCCGAAATTATTCGACATTTGCAGGTTTACAGCCGCCCGGAAGAGGATGATTTCGAGCTTTTTGATCCGATGCGTGCGGTCACCCGTGCCGTTGACATGGTCGAACATGATTGTCGGCTGGCGGGGATCGTGGTGGATGTTGTTCCATCTGCGCAAAATTGTCAGGTCCTTGGGCGGCAGGTGCAATTGGAGCAGGTTCTGGTCAATATGCTGACCAATGCCCGCGATGCGATCACGGAAAACGGGGATGATACCGGCGAAATTGGCGGACTTGTTCGATTAACAGCAATGCTTGATGCCGATCAGGAAGTGCTTCGAATTGCCATTAATGACAATGGCGGTGGCATTCCCGAGGACGCCATTGGTCTTATTTTCCATCCGTTCTTTACCACCAAGGATGTTGGTAAGGGAACCGGGCTTGGCCTTTCGGTCAGCTATGGCATTGTCGAGGGAATGGGCGGGCATATTGATGTTCGCAATGAAGGGGACGGTGCCTGTTTCGAGATTGTAATGCCTGCGGTCCATATCGGCGAAACTCAGGCACATGAAGATGATCAATTCGATGATGCTCCTTTGTTGCCACAGCAGGAAAAAGGTCGGGAGTTAAGGGCGCGCAATTTGCGGGTCATGGTTGTCGATGATGAAATTGATGCGATGGAAATTATCGCGGGCTATCTCGAAGCACAGGGCTTTTCGGTTTCGGCGGCAAGCGACGGCGAAGATGCGCTTGCATTGGCCGGTGTCGTGCAGCCCGACATTTTGATCACCGATATCCGGATGCCACAGATGGATGGCAACAGTCTGGTTCGGGAACTCCGTTCGCGAAATCCGGCCTTGCCGGTGATCGTTATGACGGGTCATCCCGGTGATGCCAACCAGCCGACCGAAGATGGGGATGATGCACCGGTGATGGTGATGTCAAAGCCGCTTGATCTGAAAGAACTTCTGGCCACGCTTGACGAGATTTCCGAAGTCGTTGCCGGTTAAAACAAAAACCCGGCCGATGGCCGGGTTTTAAAAGCTTTGGGCTGATACGGGGAAATTATGCTTCCCAGCCAAGCTGCATGGCTATTTTGACGGCCTGTGTGCGGTTCGCGGCACCGAGCTTTTTGAAAATTCCGGTCAGGTGAACCTTAACGGTGATTTCGCGGACCGTCAGTTGCTTGGCGATTTCCTTGTTCGACAGGCCTTTGGTCAACAAGGCAAGAACTACACGTTCCCGATTGGTCAGTTGACGCAGGGGATTGTCAGGTGACAGCCCATCCAGATC
>CBIHMD010000603.1:0-2257 GCA_966210655.1 uncultured Thalassospira sp. | reverse complement strand
GTCTGAACGGGGCGGCGGGAGCCGGGGCCAAGTTGGTTCGGCCCAGTTCAGCCCGGTCGATGAAGCGTGACAATGCCGAGAATCAGCGGGCCCGAATTGCGTCTGCATTGGATCGGCACGGGATCGGCTGGTCGGGTTGCCGGGTTGGCAGGCAGCATCCGGTTGCCAGCGGGGCGATGGTGCGTTCGGACATGTCGAAAGGCCGGTCATCGATGGCGGGATTTGTGTGTCTGCCATGCGGCAACGTGGTTGCCCTTGGGGTGAGGTGCGTTTTGGGGGCAACCGGGAGCGATGAGTGTTTGTTCGGGGTGTGGTTTGTCCGGTTGGTGGCGTTTGGCGATGCCGGAGGCTGCGTGGCTGAATTGGCTTGGCGGTTGATCACAATCGTCATTCCGGGCGAAGCGGAGCGCAGCCCCGGAATCCATGCCCCGTTGAAAGAGACTGGATTCCCGCCGTCGCGGGAATGACGATCTGGTTGGGAGGGCTTTGTCAGCGGTCCGGGGTTGGTTGGCTGGCTGGATTGGCTTGGTGATTGATCAAATCGTCATTCCGGGCGCAGCGGAGCGCAGACCCGGAATCCGTACCCTATTGAAAGAGACTGGATTCCCGCCTTCGCGGGAATGACGATCTGCTTGGGAATACTGATTGGGAATGTTTTGCCCGCAATCTGAAAAGCCCGGCACAAGGACCGGGCTTTTGATTTTCAGATGATGTAGTGGATGCCGCATTCAGTCTTGTCCTGCCCGGCCCAGCGACCGGCACGGACATCGGTTGAATTGGGATCAACCCGATCCGTACATGGCATGCAGCCGATGGACAGAAAGCCTTCGGCTTCCAGCGGATGGTGCGGCAGGGCGCGGTTGTCAAAGATATCTTCGATGTCAGACCGGTTATACCCCGCCAGCGGATTGATCTTGATCCGGGTTCCGGCGGTTTCGATCACGGGCAGTTGCCCGCGTTCGCCACCATGGAAGCGTTTGCGCCCGGTCAGCCACGCATCATAACCCTTAAGCGCACGTTGCAGCGGTTCGACCTTGCGCAGATAGCAGCATTTGCCAACATCGCTGGCGAACAGCATGCCGTTGGGATCATCGGCTGCCAGAAGCTTTTCATCCGGGCGCATGATCTGGATATTGGTCAGGCCAAGCTGATCAACGAGCTGTTCACGATAGCGATGGGTTTCGCCAAACAGCTTGCGGGTATCAAGGAAGATCACCGGCAGGTTCGGATCGACTTCCGACACAAGGGCGAGCAAAGCCGCGGCCTCTGTCCCAAACGACGAGGTCATGGTGATTTTGCCATTGAATTCTTCGTGCACCATCGGTTCGATCAGGGAAATGCCCTGCAAATGGCCGTATCGCGACAGCAGATCAGCCGCGCGGACTTCGGCCTCCTCGACCGACATCGAGCCGCCGGTGACAATGTCTTCTTCGCGCATGACTGTCATCACAACCACCCCCGACGGTCGATATAATCGTCCGTCATTTTCAGGAGCTGCTGCATATCCGCGCCATCGGCCTTCCATTTTTCACGCTGATCGGAAAGCTCGCGCAGACGCTGATCCCATTTGGGCACCAGCCAGTTTTCAATCGCATGGCGGATACGACCGGCCAGACGCGGGCTGTGCCCGTTGGTCGACACCGTAATCATCAGGTCACCGCGCGTTACCCGCGCCGGCGAGAAAAAATCACAGTATTCCTTGACGTCTTCGACATTGGCGATCGTGCCGACGGCCTTGGCGATGGCGGCCAGTTCGGCGGCCTTTTCATGCGGCAGGTCGACAATAAACATGATCGCGGCCGCGTTGACATCGGCCGAATTCGGAAGATAGCGGTGCAGCCGGTCGCCGGCCTGGTCCACCAGTTCGGCAATCGGGTCTTCGGCATAAACGGTGACGTATTTGGCCCCATCACCGTCAAGCTGGCGCAAACGGTTCAGGGTTGCCTGACCGTTGCCCACCAGCGCGACCGAAAGCCGCGCAAGGTCCAGATTGATGGGAAACATCGTCGATCCTCAAAAGAAAGTTTCTGTTCATTAAATGTGACTATGGGTGTGTGCATTGGATAATTCAATACATTTTTTATGTGTTTTATATTTATAGAACACTAATTTTTGCGTTAATACTCCAACGATCCGGCCCCGATGCCGGACGTAGAAATCGGACGTAGATACGTTGCGGTGAAGCTTTTCCTGCACATTTTGAAATTTCACCCTATATTGGGCGCGAATTTAAGCGCTTCGCATGACAAAGAGATCC
>CBIHMD010000602.1:0-2259 GCA_966210655.1 uncultured Thalassospira sp. | reverse complement strand
ATTTTACAAACACAGTCATAGAGCATCAAAAAATTAATTGCAAACGATTATCACACACATTCGCATATTTTTTTGTGTTTTTTCAACAAACCCTGAAATTCATCGGGATTTTTATGCCCGTATAGCCCCCCGATACCTATATATAAAATATTGTATACCGCGAAAAACATGGTCCAGACGGCAATAGACCTATTGTGTTTGGCTCTAAGCTCTGTTTGGATCAGTGCAATTACCCCTTAAGAGGTAGTCCGGGGAACGAAGCACCAAAAGAACCATAAAAACTGGCTCTGGAGTGTAGTGAATGACGGGAGACAAAGCCGCAAAGACGGCTATTGCAGGGGGTGCCACGGGCCTCCTGACGTTACGGCGCATATTGCTTGTAACAGGTTTGCTTTTATCGGGTGCAGTCACATGGATGTTGCTGTGGACCGGTGATACCTATCGGAACTTTGCCGTTGATACGCTGAACAATTCAGTCGGCGGCACGGTCAATTTTTTTGTCCGCTCACGCGTGGCACAGGATTACGGCGACAGGGTCACGCCGATTGTTAATGAATGGTCGCGCCTTGGCAGTCTGGTCAAAAGTTATCAGGATAACGATCAGGCCCGCATGAAGGCGGAGCTTAACATCCTTTCCAATGCCAGCCAGGTCGTTCAGGGCGAACTGGTTCTGGTCGAAACCATCGCCTATGACACCGATTTCAACCAGCTTGCGACCTCGGATGCCAATCTGGGGGCCAGTGTGACCGATGATCCGGCGGTCATGGATTACCTTAAAACACGCGACAAGGCCGATGCCCGCAAACCGGTGACCTATATGTGGGCAACGCCAACCGGCAAACCGGTTTTCAGCACCATTGTTCCGGTTGGCGGTTTTCGTGCCGTCGGCTTTATGGAAGTGATCACCGATCCGCTGCCGACCCTGGCCGGGATCGGCAAGGTTCTGGGCGGCAATTTCCGCATTCTTGGCAGCGACGGCAATGTGCTGTTTGAAAGCCTTGAAGACGGGGAAGCCCGCGAAGGCGGCGAAGCACTGGCCCAAACAGCCGATAGCGATGCCCCTGCTGCCACACCGGCAGAGGCAAAACCGGCCGAAGCATCGGGTGGCACCCATCGTGCCACCGTCGATATTTCGGTTGGAAACGGTCGGGGTGGTGTCTGGGCGACCGCCACGTTTGACCGCGACATTACCGACTTCTATTCCCAGACCGACGATCTTCGGACGCTGTCGATCGAAATTCTGGTGGCCGTCCTTCTGGTCGGCTGGATCGCGGGCTGGATATTGCTTCGGACCACGGTATTTCGCAATCTGCGCGCCTTTGCCGGGGCGATGACATCAATCTCGAACGGGGACACCAATGTACGTCTGCCCCGCGTCGGGTCCGATGAAATCGGTGAAATGCGCAAGGCACTCGTTGGCCTGCGTGAAGCCGTGCGTCAGGCGATGATCCTGCAAAACATGGTCGAAAACACCCCGACCATGACAGCGCTGATCACGCCTGAAGGCGAACTGACATATCTTAATGCCAGTGCGCAAACCTATGTCGGTGGTGATGCCAAATCGGTTTCGGGCGATTTCCTGAAAGTCGGTGCGGAATTCCAGAAACGCCTTTCCAATCCGGCCAACCTGCCCTTTACCGAGGTGGTCAGAACCGAACGCGATCACCTTGAACTGCTGGCAGCCCCGGTGCGCGACAAGGACAATGTCCTTCTGGGCACCATGCTGGCCTGGAATGTGGTGACCGAACGCGAAGAAAGCCGCATCGCGGTCACCGAAATGATGGCCGAGGTCGCCCGGGTTGCGCAATCGGTCACCGAACAGTCCGAAGGGCTTCTTGGCCTTGCCCGTGACCTGACCAGCCAGTCGGAAAATACGGTTGATCAGTCGGGCAGCGCGCTTGACGTCTCGCGCGAGGCGGCAAGCAACACCCAGAACGTCGCCACCGCGGTCGAGGAACTTTCATCCTCCATCGCCGAAATCAACCGTCAGGCATCTGACGCCGCAGACGTGACCAACCGGGCACGCTCCGAGGCAGAGGAAAGCCAGCGCAATATCGTCTCGCTTGAAAAGGCAAGTTCGGAAATCGGATCGATCATTGATCTGATCAACGATATCGCGCATCGCACCAAACTTCTGTCGCTTAATGCGACCATCGAAGCCGAACGTGCGGGCGAGCTGGGGCGTGGCTTTGCCGTTGTCGCAAACGAGGTCAAATCGCTTGCCGATCAGACCGCGAGTGCAACCGGCCAGATCGGCGA
>CBIHMD010000601.1:0-2269 GCA_966210655.1 uncultured Thalassospira sp. | reverse complement strand
TGCCAGGTGCCCGAAATCGATGCGTAAACCTGAACCACGCGCGGGTCCTTGGCGCGCGCAAAGGCATCGATCTTTCCCAGCAGATCAACCTTCGCCTCAAACGTGGCTTCACCCAGCGGATTGACATCGGAATAAAGCGACACATTGGTGCCGATCGATCCCAGATCGACCTTGCCCGACCGGCCATTGCCAACCGCCTTGACGGTCTCGGCCGCACGGCCAACCGCGTCATTGGAAAGCTCGTTGGAATGCGAAAAGGCGGTGGCTTCATCGGCAACCGCACGCAGGCCAAAGCCCTGTGCGGTGTCGAAATTCGCACTGCGCAGGCGGCCATCATCCCATGTCAGGCTTTCGGACTGCCGGTATTCAAGGAAAAGCTCCCCGTCTTCCGCCGCACCCAGCGCATCATTGACCTGCTTTTCAAGCCGGTCGCGATCAAGGTCGCCATTGGCGAAAAACAGGCTGTCGGTTTTGCTCAGATCGGTCATGAAACCTCCTTGCGGGCGTGCCGGATGGCAACAGATGGGCGACTTTGGCCAAGTGGACGATTTTCGCCTGCGGGTTAAATCACCTGTGACAGTATTTTCCCTTACGTTTTCAGGGCTATCTGCCACCTTGGACTTTCGTCTATACAGAACGTGTCGGGGCGTTAGGGTTCTGACCCCTATATAGACCGCAATGGCCAATTATGAAAGCCCGTGGCAATGTTTGTTGAACATCCCCAGCGTGTCGCCCTTCATAACGAAATCCATGCCCGCCCGTTTGGCGGGGTACAAAGCCCGGCCCGCTGCACCTGCATCGCCTTCCACGCGGGAGAGGAACTTGATACCGATGTCCGCGATCATTTTCAGGGCTTCTGCCAGCGATACAGCCTGACACCCCCGGCACCCGATCAGAAATATTACGAAGCCCAGTGCGACGGCTTTTCCGTCATCTGGGAACGCCATGCGGAATTCACGGTTTATGTCTTCAAACGGCAGGCCGCCTTTGATCATCCGTTTGATGATCCGGTCATCAACCTGATCCCGCAGGACTGGCTTGAAGCCACGCCGGGGCAGCTTCTGGTGGGCTTGCACATCGCCATGGACCGCGATGAACGCTCGTCTGATGAAGTATCGCGCCTGTTTGATCACAACGGCCTGACCGGCAGCCGCGTTTTGGGCGGCACGGCGATGGTCTGGACCGATTTTCGCCTGCATGGCGATGGCTTTGGCCGCATCCTGATCCGCGATCAGGGCCTTGAGGTCCTGCAGGCCGGGCGTCTGATCCAGCGGCTCAAGGAAATCGAGGTCTATCGCATGATGGCCTTGCTGGCCTTTCCGCTGGCCCATTGCGCAACACCCAAGGTCTCGGAAATCGATACCCGCCTGTCATCGATCACCGCCGAAATGGCCAGCAAATCGCACACCGACGATGAAGGCACCCTGCAAAAACTGACCGACCTTGCCGCCCAGACTGAAGAAATGGCCGCATCGCTGAATTACCGGTTCAGTGCCGCGCGCGCCTATTACCGCATCCTGCAGGCCCGCCTTGTCGAACTGCGCGAGGAACGGGTCGAAGGCCTGCAAACCATGACCGAGTTTATGGAGCGCCGTCTGGCGCCTGCGATGCGCACCTGCCAGAATATCGGGGATCGCCTCGAAGTCCTCTCGAAACGGGTGGCCCGCGCCAACAACCTGCTGCGTACAAGGGTCGATATCCTGCTCGAAGCCCAAAACCGCGACCTGCTGGCCAGCATGGACCGCCGTGTGAAACTGCAACTGCGCCTGCAACAAACCGTCGAAGGCCTGTCCGTTGCGGCGATCACCTATTACGCCGTCGGGCTTCTGGGATATCTGTTCAAGGCGCTAAAGGATACCGGCCTTCCGATCAGCGACCGCGTCGCCACCGGCATCGCCGTGCCGGTCGTCCTTGGGGCGATCTGGATATCCATGCGCCGGATCAGGAAGGTACTTCATCGCGAAGAGGGGTGATTCCAAAATATTCTGACTTCTGCGTTGTATTTAGCCACCAAAGCTTCTTGAGTAAATAAAGTTATTCAGCAGGATGTGGCTTTTTCGAGCCGAATTAGCTCGGGGTGTAAACTAAAATTGAATATTGTGAGACTGTCTCTGGGCCAACGAACTCGAATTTATCGGGCATATTAGCTTCAATTAGGGGAATAGTTTTCTTTAATAATGGATTTTTTCGAGTTAGTGCATCTTGTACTAGCCGTGCTTCCTTCTCTAATTGCGGCGGATAGTATATTGCTCCAGCTCCTGTGTGATAC
>CBIHMD010000600.1:0-2272 GCA_966210655.1 uncultured Thalassospira sp. | reverse complement strand
TCTGGCGGCGATATCTGAATATCCAACAGCCATCGCATCGTCGCAGCACGCTTCTGTCGCGCACGATTTCGAACTGGAAGCTGTTTTTGCTCAGTGAGGCCTATCGCGATCCGTTGGCCATGGTGTTTCTGATCGCCCAGCAGGAATTCATACATCTGGTATTTGGCGATGATCGACCGACACCAGTTTCCAAACTCGCAGCCCCTGCCCTTGCCGCGTGGTGTGAAGCCGGAAAGTGGGCGGATGCAAAATCCTTAAACTGGCTGGCAGATACTCGCTCAACCGGCCGAGGTTGCCGACTTGATGATGTCGGCAATCTGCTCGTCCCCTTCAAGGACGAGAACGGTTTTATGCTAGCTGTCCGCATATATGCCCCGGGCCAGAAAAGGATGTCGATCGGCAATATCAAGGCACGCGGGCTGACACACATCATCGACACCAGAAAACAGATCAATTCCGGGCCGGTGATCTTCACGGCCGATTATGCCGATGCGGTAAAGATTCATGATGCAACCCGACGCCCTGTCGTGATTGTCGCAGATCCTCGCGAGCTGCAGCTGGTGATAAAACGCTATCGCAATTCTAGTCCCTTGATCAAACCGGTTGTGGCTGGAAAAGCTGACGCAAAGTTACCTGGTATTGGCTATGTGCGGATGCCGAACCAGGACGATCAAACGGAAATTCGACGCGCATTTGCCCGTGCGACAGGGGATGAGGCTTTTCTCGTCTGGGATGCCTGCCCTGAATGGGCGACACCCGGCAATTCGTTCTGGCTTAAATCTGCCGGCATTCGTGGTTACGGTGTCAAGCTTACGCCTGATGGTGAGGTCGCCGTTCCATTGAAAGATCGTTCCGGCCGTTTGGAGAACGTCATCCTGATCGATCAAAAAGGCAATCAAAGAACCGCCTTTGATCCGGTCGATAATATTGCGCTCTCGCATGTGATCGATCCCGCATGGCGCGACGAGAAGGATACCGTGATCGTTGCGCGTGACTATGCCGATGCTGCGGCTGTCCATCGGGCAACACGTTGCCCTGTTGTCGTCCCCGAAACACCTGACGACTGGCAAACTGCCCTTGAACAGACCCGCCTACGATACAGCGAAGCAAATATTGTTCTTGCCCTGGATAAAGAGGAAAGGCCCGGGGAGAGGGCAGCGTCCGACAAATTTGCAGCCCTGATCGTTCGGCCGGCACGAGCGGATACGTTCAAGGAATATGCCTTGCATGAACCATCCCGATCAGCAGCCCGTCTGATGGATATGGGCCGTGATCATTTCAACTTTGACCCTGACAAATCGGAATCCGAATTTGTAAAGCTGCAGGATCAGGATGGAACTGAACGTTACGTCTGGGGTGTTGATATTGCCAGTGCCGTTAGTCAAACCGGTGCAAAAACGGGCGACTGGATCACGCTTGATATCGCCGAAAAGAAGAAAGTCGAGGTCGTTGAAAAATATCGTGATGATCAGGGCAACCTTCAGAGCCGAACGGTTACAACCCATCGGAATGTCTGGAAAGCGGAAGTGCTGCCAGATCCTGAAACAACGCCATCAATGACCGCCTTGCGGAATGAAATGGCCGTCCCCGTTGGCGATGATGGGTGGCTTGCATGGCAGCAGGCATCCCGGCCAGACAAGAGGATTGTTTCTGCGCGGAATGACATGGGCTCAGATAAGGCGTGGGCAGGCTTCCGAGTGGATGATGCCGGAAATGTCCTTATCCCTCTCAGAGACGGTGGAAACCGGCTTTCCGCCGTCTACCGCATTAATAAAAACGGATCTGTTGAAACTCTGGTCGGCACCGGTGACGATAAAGGTCTCCATCATATTGTCGGGGGACGGATATCAAAAGATCCAGAGGAACCAATTCTGATGGCAGATGACCTGATCAGCGCCATCGAGCTAAATCGTCTGACGAAAAAGCCGGTTGTCTGGACAGTGAAATCAGAAAACCTAGAAGCGGTCGGAAAAAGCCTGCGCAGGTTTAATCCCGATCGGAAAATTGTCATTGTTGCTATGGATGCGCATATGGCCGTCGAAAACAAGCCATTGGATCTTGCTAGGAAATCGGCGACCGCGATAGAGGCCGATTTGCTTTCCCCACCTTTGACCGATCAGGACAAAAAACGTAATCAGATGTCGTTCGGAGATATGCTGAAATCCGGGCAGATTGATCTGGTCAAAACCGCCCTTAAGAAGGTCGGAATTGTTGGGGTTGAAAAAACGCGAAAACGACAAAAAGGTAAGGCGCGAGGGATCGAATGAAACCG
>CBIHMD010000599.1:0-2276 GCA_966210655.1 uncultured Thalassospira sp. | reverse complement strand
GGCACGTCACCCAGAAAATCTACAAGGCTGACCTGACCGGTACCACGACGCAGCGGTTTTGGCTGGCTTTCGTCCGGGGCCCATGCGGTAAGGTAGATCACCTGAAATTTGACATGAACGCGGCCATCCGGGCGACCATGACGTTCTTGATAAATTGCTGCGGCACGGGCCAATGTGCTGCGTTTGGTGAATTTTTTGGACCGGATGGCGACAAGGTTGCTTTCGCCCATCCCCGAAAGATCGCGCATCAGTTTCAGCGCATCAGGGTAGTCAATGGTGATATCGTCGCTATCGACCACTGGCAGGGCAAAGCCGCTGCGCTGTAACAGCGACCCGGCATCGCGAACATCGACAAAGGGTGAAACGCGGGGGGATACACCGCCTTCTTCTTCGGCCTCGGCGGTCATCAGTGCTTCGCGCAGGTCGCGTAGCGTATCCCCGCCCAGAAGGCAGGCCAGAAACAGGCCGTCGGGTTTAAGTGCGCGCCGTGCCTGAAGCAGCATACCGGGCAGGTCATTGACCCAGTGCAGCGACACGTTCGAAAGGATCAGATCAAGCGATCCGTCGCCAAAAGGCAGGAATTCTTCGTCGGCAACGAATGTCGTGCGCTCATTGCGCATTCTGGCTGACTGCGCATAACCATATGAAATGTCGCATTGATGCAGAGTTTCGATCCCACCACGTGCGCCGATGATCTGGCCAAGTTCGCCATTGTGGCAGCCAAGATCAACTGCCAGCGGGAATTTGCGCGTAGTGTCGTCAAGCCGGTCGGCAAGCCGTTCGGCGGTTTCGGCAAACAGGAAATTGAACTCGCTGGCGCGCTTTGCCGCGCGGTCGCGGCGCAGTTTCAGGATGTGGCGATCAAAAACGGTGATCGGATCGGCCATGGGGCGGGAAGCTCCGTCAAAAGTCGTTTTAAAAGTTACGACCTAGATAGAACGTCGCGCGCGCCCTTGCAATCCAAGACCGGATCAAAGCGCCAGAACGAGTGGTACATTGTTGGCACCTTCCACAGCTGCGGGCACGGCACAGCAAATCAATACCTCGTCCGGGTCGGTCTTGGCCGATGGCCGGGTTTTATAGGTCACGTTTCCTTGCAGGATTTTGGTCCGGCAGGTGCCGCAATTTCCACCCCGGCAGCTTGCCTCTGGTGCCAGTCCGGCATCTTCTGCCAGTTCTAGCAGGGTCTTGCCGCCCCCCGGTTTCCAGATTGTGCTTTGGCCCGAACTTGAAAAATCGACCTTTGTGTCCGTGCTGCTTACCGCGGGCAATTCAGGCAATTCGGGTTGGCTGTCCTGACTTCGTTGCAGCGATGCGGGGCCGAATGCCTCGGCATGGATGCGGGTATCGGTGATGTTAAGCCCGCGCAGGCCATCATACATCGCCTGCATGAAGGGCGGCGGGCCACACAGATAAAAATCGAAATCATCAAACGGCAGCAGGGAACGTAGCAAATTCATATCGATATGCCCGGATGCCTCGTAATCCTTGCGTGGTTCTGCATCGGTCGGATCGGCAAGGACGCGGACAAGGCGAATGCTGCCTTGGGCTGCTTTGACCAGTTCGACCAGCTCGTCATCAAACGCCCGGTCTTCAAGGGTGCGCGCGGCATAAAACAGCCATGTCGGTCGGAAGCCGCGGGTGCGGAGCCCTTCATAGACGATGTGGCGCAACATCGAGATCATTGGCGTAATACCGATCCCACCGGCAATCAGAACTGCAGGGCGTTTGACATGGGCGTCGATTGAAAAATCGCCTGCAGGCGCGCGGGCTTCGATCACATCGCCCTCGGCAAGATGGTCATGCAAATGGCTTGAAACCACGCCTTCGCGTTTCACACTGATGCGATAGCGATTATCCGATGGGCCGCTTGAAAGCGTATAGGTACGGATTAGCGGTTTGTCATGACCGGGCACCGTGACCCGGATCGGCAGGTGCTGTCCGGCCTTGTGCGGCAGGGCTCCAGTCCCGTCGAGCGGTTCAAGATGAAACGATTTGATTATTCTGTTTTCCTTCACAATCCGCGTTATTTTTAAATTTTTCCAAATAATCGCGTTCTGCATTGCCGCAACCTTGCGCTCCGCCGTTTCCCAGTCGCCGGTCAGAAGACTGTTGGGGGATGCACCGTTGGTTTGATCCCGCCAGCGGATCGGAAGGGCGGCTTTACGCAACACGACCTTGCGCGGGAAAACCCGCCACAAACGTTCCGCACCCTGAAAGGCAGCAATTTCCGGGCCGTCGATGATAACGTCGGCATCGCCGGTGATTTGCAGGAC
>CBIHMD010000598.1:0-2277 GCA_966210655.1 uncultured Thalassospira sp. | reverse complement strand
GGCCGGAACCGTTCTGGGGCCGTTGGTCGGGGCGTCGGTTTCCGTCCTGCTGCCGGAGCTGCTCTCGGACTTCGCCGAATACCGGCTGCTGATTTTCGGTGCACTTCTTGTTGCGGTTCTGCTGATTGCACCGCGCGGCATTGTCGGCACGATTGCCCGTTTCATACCGCTGGCGCGGCAGAAGGTGACACCGGTTCCCCCCGAAAAGATCGAAGTCTGGTTGGCCGATTATCCCAAATCGGATGGTTTGCTGGTTGATGATGTATCAATTGCCTTTGGTGGTGTTAAGGCAGTTAATCAGGTGTCCTTCGCGGCCCGACCGGGGCAGGTCACATCAATCATTGGGCCGAATGGTGCCGGTAAAACGACGTTACTGAATATCATCAGCGGTTTTTACAAGCCGACCGAGGGTGCCGTTCGTATCGGTGATCGGGATATCGCGGGCAAGGCCACCGATTTTGCGGCGCGCAACGGTATCGCACGCACCTATCAGGCGACCCGTTTGTTTGAAAACATGTCGGTGGTCGACAATGTGATTGCGGGCATTTCACTGGGTCGGTTCGGGGCGCCATTTTCACATATCGCATCGGATGAAAATCGCAATTTCGCAGCGGGGCTTTTACAGTTTTGCGGATATCTTGGTGACCCGGATGCACGTGCGGGTGATTTGCCGCATGTGGACCGGCGTCTGGTCGAAATCGCCCGCTCGCTTGCAACTAAACCCGGTGTTCTGCTGCTTGATGAACCGGCCGCGGGTTTGATGCATGCCGACAAGGTCGCGCTTGCCAGATTGCTGCGCAAGCTGGCAGATGCCGGGATCGCGGTGGTTCTGGTTGAACATGACATGGAAATGGTCATGGGTATTTCGGATCTGATCCTGGCGGTGGATGCAGGAACGCCGATTGCCCTTGGCAATCCGCAGGATGTTCAGAAAAACCCGCGCGTCATTGCCGCCTATCTTGGCGATGGCAACAGCAAGGCCCATCCAAGACCCACACCACTTGTGACCAGCGAAACACCGGTTATCGCGTCACTGCGATTGACGGCCGGTTATGGGGCGGCCCCGGTATTGAAGTCGGTGGATATCAAGGTCCGGCAGGGGGAAATGGTGGCGTTGCTTGGCGCCAACGGGGCAGGAAAATCAACCTTCCTGATGGCGCTTTCGGGATTGCTGCGCCCTGTTTCGGGCAACATCATTCTGAATGACGAATATATCCATAATCTGGCGCCACATCAGATCGTCGAACAGGGACTGATCCTTGTGCCCGAAGGACGGCAGGTTTTCCCTGAACTGACCGTGCGTGAAAACATCGAACTGGGGGCTTACAAGCAGCCCAAACCGGTCAGCCGTGATGAACTTGAAGCCATCCTGACCCGTTTCCCGCGGCTGCGTGACCGGATCAACAGTCAGGCCGGGCTTTTGTCGGGGGGGGAGCAGCAAATGATGGCAATCGCGCGTGGTCTTGTCGCCAAACCAAAGGCGTTGCTTCTGGATGAACCATCCCTTGGTCTGGCCCCGGCCATGGTCGAAGAACTTTACGCCATTCTGGGTGAATTGCGTGATGACGGGGTGACTATCCTTTTGGTGGATCAGATGGCGACTATGGCGCTGTCGGTTGCCGACTATGCCTATGTCCTGGAACAAGGACAGGTGGTTGCCGAAGGCAGCGCCAAAGACCTTCTGAAAGATGAACGATTGATCGATGCGTATCTCGGTGGTGCGGATCAGTCCAAAAATGAAAAGGTGATCAGCGAACATGCTTGATTATGTGGTGAGGAACGCCGGCCTTCATGGCGAAACCGGTCTTCTTGATATCGCGATTCAGGGTGGAAAAATCGCCAATATTGCGGCGTCGATTGTAAGCGAGGCACCGTCTTTTAACGCCGGGGGTAATCTTTTGACCGGCGGTTTTGTTGAAAGTCACCTGCATCTCGACAAGGCCTGCATTCTTGATCGTGCCAAAAATGAAAGCGGCACATTGCAAGGTGCAATAAGTGCCGTTGCCAAGGCCAAAAGCGGTTTTACCGAGGATGATGTTTATGCCCGCGGGGCGAAAGTCATCGAGAAAGCCATCACACAGGGTACGAATGCGATCCGGACCCATGTTGAAATCGATCCGGGTATCGGTTTGGCCGGATTTCGGGCGATCAAGCGCCTGAAACACGATTATGCCTGGGCGATGGATATCGAGATTTGCGTTTTCCCGCAGGAAGGTCTTTTGAACTATCCGGGGACCGAGGAACTTCTGCGCGAAGCACTTGATAACGGTGCGGACC
>CBIHMD010000597.1:0-2279 GCA_966210655.1 uncultured Thalassospira sp. | reverse complement strand
GATCATCATTCTGCTTGGCGTGCCATTTTCCTCGATGCTGGCGACCTATTTCTTTAATGACCGGCTGGGCTGGAAACGGCTTTCGGGCATGACGCTGGCCTTTGCCGGGGTGATGATCATGTTCTGGGACCCGACCATGACCGACCTGCAATTGCCCCTGTTGCTGGTGGTGTTTGCCGCCTTCATGTGGGCGGTTGCCAATGTCATGATCAAGAAACTCGGCAATATCGATACCTTCCAGCTTAATGGCTGGATGGCGCTGATGGCCGCCCCGCAATTGCTGATCCTCTCGCTGTTGCTCGAACCCGCCGCCGTTGATGCCGTATTCAATGCAAGCTGGGTCGCATGGGCCAACACGACTTTCACCGTCGTGATGTCGTCCATCGTTGCCTATGGCTTCTGGTATCATCTGCTGAAAACGCAGGATGTGAATGTGGTGGTGCCGTGGTCGTTGCTGGCCCCGGTGATCAGTGTCGCCGGGTCGTTCCTTGTGTTTGACGAAACCGTCAGCACGCTTAAGATCATCGGCGGCATGACGGTTCTGGCCGGTGTTGCCGTGATCATGCTGCGCAAACCGCCGCAGCAACAGGAACAGGGAATGGACTAGACCGCAATGCCCGCCGGAAACGACGCCCTCAAGAACCGCATCATCACCCATCCCTCGCCCAATTGCGGCGACCGGCCCGGTGATGCTGCGGGGGACCGCAAGGTCGATATCCTCGTCCTGCATTATACCGGCATGCAAAGCGGTAAGGCCGCGCTGGATCGTCTGTGCGATCCCGTCGCCTCGGTCTCCAGCCACTATCTGGTCGAGGAAGACGGCACCATTTTCCAACTGGTCGACGAGGATAAACGCGCCTGGCATGCCGGGCGCGGCCAGTGGCAGGAATGCGACGATGTGAACTCGAACTCCATCGGCATCGAAATCGTCAATCCCGGCCATGAATTTGGTTATCGCGCCTTTCCCGATATCCAGATCGATGCCGTCATCGCGCTGTGCCGCGATATCCTGACCCGTCACGATATCCGCCCGGATCGCATCATCGCCCATTCCGACATGGCCCCGGACCGCAAGGAAGACCCCGGCGAACTTTTCCCGTGGGATCGACTTGCCGCCAACGGCATCGGATTATGGGCAACGGTGGATAACGCGAAGGGCGATGAAGCCTGCACCGAAACCGAATTTGACGCGCTGCTGGATCGTCTGGGATATGGCCCCAATGATCCACTTAAACGCCGCATCGCCTTTCAGCGTCACTGGCGACAGGCTGATATTTCGGGGAAGCTGGACGGTGAATGCACCGCAATCTTGCGCGCATTGCTGGTTAAAGCCGGACGTTACTGAACGATCAGCCCGCCCGGATTGGCAATCGGAATATCCGATAGCCCGACATAGCGCTCAAACCCGACCCGGCCAAAGCCAAGATGCCGGTGATAGATATCATCAACCACCCCAGTCAGAAGCCCGCGCGCCATTTCCCGGTCAAAATCATGCAGGACCGGGGAAAGATCGGGCCGCAGGCTAAGATAACGCTTGGCAATGTCGACCGCCGGACGCAGGACCTAGAACTCCATCAGGTTTTTCTGATCCCCACCGGCAAAACGCAGGCAGGCCAGATCGGTAAACAGCACATCGACATAGTGCCGTTTCAGCATCTCGTAACCCTTGGCATATTCGGCGACTTCCACCGGATGCATGGTGTCATTGGCAAGGATTTCGTCGGGATAGGGCTGCCCGATCACCTTAAGCCAGTTGGTGTTATCAAGGCTGTCTGGCCCCTGATAGGTCGCAAGACTGAAACTTGATCGCACAACCGCCACCGTCACCTGGCTGACAAGGGACTCGGCGGATATGACAAGCCCGGTTTCATCGGCCTTGAACAGATCATCAAGCAGCAAACCATCCACCGCCCCATACCGCAGCGAGAAACGGCACCGTGCGAGCGGCATTTCGACAAAACTGACGGAATGCCCGGCATTTTCAAGGAATTCGGTGGCCATATCCACCGCAAGCCCGCGCGCAACACCCTGATCGTCATAGGCATAAGGCGGCCAGTCGTCATAGCACAGGCGCAGATCTTTGGCCTGCGCCCGCAAGGGCACAGCACAAAAGATCATCAATGCGCTTAAAATCCAAAGCGCCGCACGCATGGCCAATCCTTCACATGAAAACCGGGCATCATCAATATGAGCCGGAAACAGGACATACCCCCTTACGAGGGATATGGCAAACCCGCAGTTTTCCGGGCTTCCATGCATTTTTGGCATGGTTAGAATGA
>CBIHMD010000596.1:0-2281 GCA_966210655.1 uncultured Thalassospira sp. | reverse complement strand
CCCTATGCGTTGCTGGCCGCACTGACGGTGTTCTTTATCGTGCTGGGCTGCTTCCTTGACGGGATTTCGGTGGTGGTTCTGACCACGTCGGTGATCCTGCCGATGGTGCAGGCCGCCGGGATCGATCTTTTGTGGTTTGGCATCTATGTGGTGCTGGTGGTCGAAATGTCGCAGATCACCCCGCCGGTCGGTTTCAACCTTTTCGTTTTGCAAGGGCTGACAGGCAAGAACCTGTTTTCCATTGCGCTGGCTTCCCTGCCGTTCTTCTTCCTGCTGTTGCTGGCGGTTTTGCTGATTACGGTCTTCCCCGAAATCGCCACCTGGCTTCCGCAGAAAATGAACGGCTGACCCGCGCCGTTTAACGGTCGGCGCATTCGCAAGATTTGTTTGAATACGATGCTGAAGGAGTAAGCATCATGGCTTCGCACACCCAAAATTCTGCCGCTTCCTTGCCTTCTGATCAGACTTCCGGTCCGGCCAAATGGCAGTTCTGGATCGATCGTGGCGGTACCTTTACCGATATCGTGGCGCGCAAGCCCGATGGCAGCCTTCTGACACACAAGCTGCTGTCGGAAAACCCGGAACGCTATGCCGATGCCGCCATTCAGGGCATTCGCGAATTGCTTGACGTCCCGGCGGGCGAGAAAATCCCGGCCGAGAAGATCGAAGCGGTTAAGATGGGCACGACGGTTGCGACCAATGCCTTGCTTGAACGTAAAGGCGACCGCACGGTTCTGGTGACGACGACCGGTTTCCGCGATGCGTTGCGCATTGCCTATCAGAACCGCCCAAAACTGTTTGATCGTAATATCAAACTGCCGGAAATGCTTTATGAGCGCGTGATCGAGGCCGATGGCCGCTTTGACGCGCAGGGCGAGGAACTGACAGCCCTTGATCGCGAGAACCTGCGCCGTGATTTGCAGGCAGCGTTTGATGACGGCATCCGGGCATGTGCCATCGTGTTCATGCATGGTTATCGTTATACCGCACACGAAAATGCCGCCGCCGAGATTGCACGCGAGATCGGCTTTACGCAGGTATCGGTCAGCAATCAGGTCAGCCCGTTGATGAAGCTGGTGTCGCGTGGCGATACCACGGTTGTTGATGCCTATCTGTCGCCGATCCTGCGCCGTTATGTTGATCAGGTTGCCGGTGAACTGGGCGGTGTGAAGCTGATGTTCATGCAGTCCAATGGCGGGCTTACCGATGCCGCCAAGTTCCAGGGCAAGGACGCGATCCTGTCGGGCCCGGCGGGCGGTGTTGTCGGCATGGTGCGGACCGCGGAAATGGATGGCTTTGATCAGGTCATCGGGTTCGATATGGGTGGTACATCGACCGACGTTTCGCATTATGACGGCGAATATGAACGCGATTTCGAAACGCAGGTTGCCGGTGTGCGCATGCGCGCCCCGATGATGAAAATCCATACGGTTGCGGCCGGTGGCGGGTCGATCCTGCATTTCGATGGCGCGCGTTTCCGCGTTGGGCCAGACAGTGCGGGTGCCAATCCGGGACCGGCGGCCTATCGCCGTGGCGGGCCGCTTGCCGTGACCGATATCAATGTCATGCTGGGCAAGGTGCAGCCGGACTTCTTCCCGAATGTGTTTGGCCCCGAAGGCAACGAGCCGCTTGACGCGGATGCGGTCAAGGCGGGCTTTGCCGACATGGCGCTTAAGATCAAGGACGCCACCGGACAGGTCCGAACCCCCGAAGAAGTCGCCGAAGGGTTCCTGCGCATCGCGGTTGAAAACATGGCCAACGCGATCAAGCAGATTTCGGTTCAGCGTGGCTATGACGTGACTGATTACATCCTGCAATGCTTTGGCGGGGCCGGTGGGCAGCATGCCTGTCAGGTGGCTGATACGCTGGGCATGACGCGTGTGTTTGTCCATCCGTTTGCCGGTGTTCTGTCGGCCTATGGCATGGGTCTTGCCGATATTCGTGCGATGCGCGAACAGGCGGTCGAGGCGAAGCTTGAAACATCCGCCCTTGCGGGACTGGATGAAAGCCTTGATGCGCTGGCAGTTGAAGCCCGTGGCGAGCTGCATGAGCAGGGCATTACCGATGCCAAGATCAGCATGCTTAAAAAGCTGCATCTGCGGTATGACGGCACGGATAATCCGCTGATCGTTGATTTCGGGGATGTTGCGTCGATCAAGGCGCAGTTCGAAGAACAGCACAAGCAGCGTTACGGCTTTGTCATGGACGAAAAGCCGCTGGTGGTTGAAGCCGTCGCGGTCGAGGCGATTGGCGAAACGCAAGGCTTGCCCGATGCCGAAAC
>CBIHMD010000595.1:0-2287 GCA_966210655.1 uncultured Thalassospira sp. | reverse complement strand
ACAATGGCAATGATCTTGTCGATCTCGGCTACGATCAGGATCGAATTGGATGTCAGATAGGTCACATAATTCCGTGTGACCATACTTTCGCCCCGTTCGCTCCAGATCACATAAAAGACCAGTGTCAGCCAGCCAATTGCCGCCGTTGCGCCCGCCAGCAAAATATAACGCGGATCAAACCGCAGTGTGCGCAACGAGATGAAGATGAAGACATAGATCATGGTCGGTGCTTTGAGATAAAAGCTTGCCGGTTGCATATACTGGATATGAAAGCTCCAGATCAGGACCATCAGCAAACCAATATCGGCAATGACCGACAGCGTCAGGAACCAGTTCGACAGGCTGCCGCGATAGGACAGTGCCAGCCGGATAAAGGTAAACAGGAAATACAACCCCAAAGCCCACGGCACCGGATGAATTCCGGCGTTCATGAATGTTTTGGGCGACACGGTGTAAAGGGTTGCAAAGATCGTCACCAGCAGCAGTTGCACCCAGCCGATCAGTTTTTCGCTGTCTTGTTGCTGAAGGGCAATCGCATCACGCACACGGTCTGGCAATTGATCCTGTGCCGGTTTGCCAAACAGGAACTGGCCGATGTTTTTCCGCATGATTTTAATCCCCGATTACCAGACGCACGTGCGCAGCAGCTTCATACTGCGTGGTTTCGGTGTGACTGCCAAGACGAAGACAGAGTGCAACGGGTCACAGTTGCGCGTGGTGATGGTGAGGATAGTGTCAGGGCAAAAAAAAAGCCGGGCAAATGAATGCCCGGCAAGTTTATCAGGGAGGCTTCACGTCTGGGAGTGATGAAATATAGCGTTCGAGGCTTCACGTCAAAATTCGCTTTTGTTCGGTTTTAAATAAATATATCATGGCCTTAGTGTTCGTTGTCGTTCGCCGGAAATTGTATGCAATTGCCGCGAAACGGATGCAAATTAGTCCCCAGCTAGTCCCCGGAAACGGGGCAGGAGTGACCGGCCATGCGAAAGCGCCTTACCGACCGTTTCCTTGCGACCCTGAAACCACCGCCTAATGGGCGTCTGGAAGTCACCGACGATTCCGGGGCGGGGCTGGTATTCCGAATGTCGAGTGACGGGGCCTGTTCGTGGGCGGTGCGCTATTCCATTGCCGGAAAGCAAAAGCGCGTCACACTGGGCCGCTATGTGCAGGCAGACCCCAAAGTCGGCATGACCCTTGCCAGTGCCCGGAAAAAGGCGGCGGAAATCACCGCAAGCGCCAAGGAAGGCACCGACCTGCCCGATAAGGAGGCCCGCCAGCGGGCAGAGGCCGAACAATCCGCCAAGCGCCCCCAGTCGGTCGAGTCCCTCTTGCGCCGCTATGTCGATGCCTATTGCAAGCAAAACCAGCGCAAATGGCTTGAAACCGAACGCATGTTTGAAAATCATGTTTACCCGGTAATCGGGCGATTGCCGCTTTCGGATTTGCGCCGTGCCGATATTGTCGCCCTTCTGGACCATTTGCAGAATGACAAGGGCTTTACCGCGCAAGTGAACCGGGTGCGCAGCAATCTGATTGCCGCGTTTAACTGGGCGATTGAACGGGAATATCTTGATGCCAATCCGGCGGCGGCGGTGAAAAGGCGCAAGATTGAAAAGCCGCGCAACCGCACCCTTTCGGATGCCGAACTGATTTCAATCTGGCAGGCGGCGGACAAATTGCCCTATCCGTCCGGGCCTTATCTGAAAACGCTTATTCTGACCGGGCAGCGCCGCGATGAAGTCCGGTGCATGACATGGGACGAAATCCGCCATGCAGCACTCGCGGGATGTCGGGACGGGGCGCAAGCGGCGGGTGGCATGGCATGGGTTATTCCCGGCGAACGCAATAAATCCAAGCGTGACCATATCGTGCCGGTTTCCGGCCTGTTTGAAAGCCTTCTGGCAGACTTGCCGCGCCTGTCTGATGCCGCCACCGCCCCGGTCTTTACTTCCAACGGGCAAAAGCCCTATGCGGGAACCCGGCGGCTTAAGGAAATCATAGACCGTGAAAGCGGTGTTACCGGCTGGGTGTTTCACGATATCCGCCGGACGGTGCGGACAAATTTTGCCATTCTGGGAGTATCAAGAGAGGTGGCCGAAAGGGTGTTGAACCATGCCACCCCGTCACTGGAAGGCACCTATAACACCCATGAATACTGGCCGGAAAAACGCGATGCCTTGCAGCGGTGGGCGGATCGGCTGTCGATGATGGTTGAAGGTGAACTGCGCAATGTCGTCCGCCTCCGTTCGATTCCTAATGCCTGAGAAAGTGGTTGAATGATGAGTAT
>CBIHMD010000594.1:0-2289 GCA_966210655.1 uncultured Thalassospira sp. | reverse complement strand
CGGACACCTTTCACGACCAAAAGCCTGCGTTATGCCCGTGTGCTGATTGGCCAGAGTGGTCGCACACTTGTCAGTCTGCCGGGGCTTTCGGGCGGGCTTGGCACCTATGAAATGCCGCTTGAAACCCTGCGCGAGGTGTTCGATCTGTCGGTTCATGACCGGATGCTGTTTGACCGGCTGATCTCGCTTAGAACCTTTACCCCGGAACTTGTGCGCGAACATGCCCGTGCGGTCGCGGTGACCGGCGTTGGCGGGGTTGCCTTGGCGCGTGCTGGCATTACCGGCAACAAGGAAGAAAAGGCCGCACGTGAACTCGGTCAACTGACTCTGCTGTATCAGGCGTTGCGCCAGCTTGGCGGTAATGACGTTCAGGACATGAAGCGCGAAGACCTTCTGACGATGGAAGGCCAGATCCGCGCACGCAAGGCGCTGAACCGCTTTGCGGCCTCAGCCGGTTTGGAAAACGATTCGATCATTGATACTCTTGGCGAATGGAGCGTTCTGAGCGCACCGGTCGGCCTTGGGATCGAAGGTTGTGAGGGGCCGCTTCGCCTTCTTGCGCTGGGTTTGCAGAAACTTGCCGGCGATGTTGAGGAATGGTCGATTTCCGAACAGTCGGATTTCCGTTTCATGGCGACCCGTGTGATCAATGCTGGCAGTGCCACCAACGATCATGCGATGCGGTTGCTGCGCAAAATCGATTTGTGGAACAATGAGCTTGGCAAGGTGCTTAAAGACTGGGCCAAGGCAAGGGAAGATCTGCAAAAAGATATCGACCGGTTGTGGTGGGTGCTTGACGGGTGGCAGGAGCTGATTGATTTGTGGCGATCACGTCCGCAACATGATCGGGTGCGCCAGCGCGAGATTGTCGAGGAAATTGCAAGTTTCGCACCGGTCCTGCCGATTGAGGAACTTGAGAAACTTGAATATGAATTCTGGGTCGATGTGCGTGTTAACCAGATGCTTTGGGCGTCCGAATTGCGCAAACTGGGCAGTGGCGAAATTGACGCCGACATGGTCGACCGGCTGGAGCGGTTCCGGAGGCAGTCGGCGTGAAGGTTGAAAATGCCGCAAATATGGGTGTTTCCCAGCTTGGCGATCTGTTTGAATCGCTGAGCAGTTCGGAAATCGCGCGTTTTACCCGCGCGATAGAAAGCGACCGTGTCGATCCCAAACTGCCACTGCCCCATGAGCAGATATTGCAGATTTTGCGCCCGCGTCTGGCGTCACTGAAACCCGAACGCTATCCCACGCCAATGCGCCAGTTCTGCGATCCGTTCGAGGATCTGCTGACGTCGTCTCCGCCCAGCGAACACAGCATCCGCATCAGCCGTTCATCCCTGATGCCGATCTGGAATCTGGTTGAAAGTTCCGGCGGTCCTGAAATGACCAAGGCGATTGCTGATATCGAAAAGGCGGCTGCCAAGCGCGATCAGGATATACTCGAACAGGCTGAACGCCGGATGTGGAAACTGGCGTCGGTCTGTATCGCGCAGGAAATCGAAAATTCGCTTAATGGGGTGAAGACCGAACGTGCATTGGCAACGAGGCTTGGTTCGCGCAGTCATCTTCGTGCGTTTGAGGAAATCGGCAAAATCCTGAACGTTGCCGAAGAAATAACCCAGATGCGCAAACGGTTTCCATCGGCCCCGATCAGAAGTCTGGGCACGGCCGATATCAGTTGGCTGCGTGACCGGTTTGTTGAAATCTCGGAGGAAAAACCGGGGTATGAACCGGTTTATCTTTTGGCGGTTCTGGCCCGTCTGCTGCGCCCGAGCGAGCTTTTCAAACTGATCCGGGTACTTTCAAGCAAGGCTGACGACAGAACGATTTCCAGCACCAATCTGGCGACCACCGGCGATCTGATCATTGATCTTCTGGCCGAAACCGTGACCGAGATCGAACAGGGTGTCGGCACTGGCAAGGGCGAGCATCACATCCTGTCGCTTGCCCGCTGGTATGCGTCCGAATTCACCCGGATCACGCGCGAATTCAATATCCGCAAGGATGGTCGTTGGGGCGAGAAACTTCTGGAAACACGCCGTCGCGTATCCAAGGCAATGGCCAATACCATGTTTGGCGCAAGCCCGGACCGCATCATGGATGCCCTGCCGGTGCTTGAAACCAAGCAAGGGCCAGGATCTGGCCGTCAGGGTGCCCGCCCGATTTTTTCCCAGCCGTTTGACGATGAAAAGGTTCTGGCGGCCGAACAATCGGCCGAGGCGATTGCCGAAACCGCCCGCATTTCTCACGTTCTGGCAGCCCAAAGTTCAGCGACCAAAGCAGTCG
>CBIHMD010000593.1:0-2294 GCA_966210655.1 uncultured Thalassospira sp. | reverse complement strand
CGGTCAGGCTCACCCCGCTGCCGCTTCGGTGAAACAGGCTTTGGCCCAGCGTTTCTTCAAGCCGCTGGATCTGCATCGTCACGGTTGACTGGGTACGGCCCACCTGAATGGCCGTGGCACTGAGCGTGCCGGAATGCGCGGCGCGCACGAATGTCGCAAGCAGTTTGAGATCAAGCAAAGCCTGCATCGCCGCATCAGCACCATATCAATTTTTCCAATACCAGAATGCCATAACTATCAATTTTACGAGTGTCCCGCCAGCAAATACCATCAGGGTCAGTCAAAGACACAGGCATGCAGGGAGCCCATCATGTCACACAACACCGATCCGCAATTCTGGGACGCCGCCAAAAAACACCTGATCCGCTATGGCGGCACGTTTGAGCCCGCCATCATCGAACGCGCCAAGGGATCCTTCGTTTATGACGCCGATGATCGCCCCATTCTGGATTTCACATCGGGTCAAATGAGCGCGCTTCTGGGTCATGGCCATCCGAAGATCGTCGAAACCGTGCAAAGCCAGGTCGAAAAAGTCGCCCATCTGTTTAGCGGCATGCTGTCCCGCCCGGTGGTGACATTGGCGGAGCGTCTGGCGGAACTGGTACCGGGGTTGGATCGGGTTTTGCTGGTTTCCACCGGGGCTGAGTCCAACGAGGCCGCGATCCGCATGGCAAAGCTTGTGACCGGCAAGCACGAAATCGTCGCCTTTTCCAAAAGCTGGCACGGTATGACCGGCGTTGCCGCATCGGCAACCTATAGCGCCGGGCGCAAGGGATATGGCCCGGCTGCGGTCGGGTCACTCGCCATTCCCGCCCCCAATGCCTTTCGCCCGCGATTCAAACATGCCGATGGGTCGCTTGACTGGCAGACGGAGCTTGATGATGCATTCAATCTTGTCGATAGCCAGTCGACCGGCAATCTTGCCGCCTTTATTGCCGAGCCAATCCTGTCATCGGGCGGCATGCTGCCCCTGCCCAAGGGATACCTTGCCGCTCTTAAACAGAAATGCGTTGAACGTGGCATGTTGCTGATCCTGGACGAGGCCCAGACGGGTGTGGGCCGCACCGGCGATATGTTCGCCTTTGAACGCGATGGTGTCACGCCCGATATCATGACGCTTTCCAAAACCCTCGGCGCGGGCTTGCCGCTGGCAGCTGTCATGACCACAGCCGAAATCGAGGATGCCGCCCATGAAAAGGGCTTTCTGTTTTATACCACCCATGTGTCTGATCCCCTGCCCGCCGCAGTCGGTGTCACGGTGCTTGATGTAGTGCGCGACGAGAAACTGGTAGACCGCGCCCGGATATCGGGCAAAAAGCTGTTTGATGGATTATCCAAACTCAAAGACCGCTATAACTGTATCGGCGATGTGCGCGGGCGTGGATTGATGCTAGGTGTCGAGATCGTCAAACGTGGCGCGGACGGCCGGTTCAGGGAACCCGATCATGATCTGGGTGCGGCGATTGCAACCGAAGCCTTTAAGAACGGGCTTAGCATGAATATCGTCAAGCTGCCCGGCATGGGCGGCGTTTTCCGCATCGCTCCGCCGCTGACGATCAGTGACGAGGAACTTGACCTTGGCCTGTCGACCATTGCCAAATCAATTGAGGGTGCGCTTGCAACAAACTGATCCCAAAGCAACACGACCCGGCTGGCCGGAAATAGGCGTCGGGCTTCTGGTTCTGGCGATTGTCGGCTATGGCGGCGGGTCACAGCTTTACCGGCTTGGCCTGCCGCCGGTTGCCTTTGGCCTTGTCCTCAGTGCTCTTTCGGGCATTGCCGGACTGGCCGGATTTGCTTGTGCCGTTGTGTTGCGCATTCGCACGCTTGAACCCTTTGGCATGCGCCGAATTGGCAAACGCTGGTTGTTGATCGGTGTGCTTTCGGGTGTTGTTGCCTTTGTGCTTAAGGCGGTTGTGCTTGTGATCGTGGTCGAACTGACCGGGGTGGATACCGGCATTCAGGATGTTTATGGCACCGGGGGAAGCGGCGGTATTTTATCGTTTGTTCTTGCAACATTATTTCTGGCTGTGCTGACCCCGATTGGGGAGGAATTCCTGTTTCGCGGGGTAGTTGCCAACGCGTTGCTACGCTACGGCCCGGTGATCGGGGTCGTGGGAAGTGCCGTCATCTTTGGCCTGATGCATGGCATCAATATCGTCCTTCCCGCCGCCCTGATCGCGGGTCTGGTGGCCGCTGAACTTTTCCGAAGAACCGGGTCCGTATGGCCCGGTGTTGTCATGCATATGGTTTTCAACTTACCGACCATTCCTGTTCTGGTGCTTGCCGGAACG
>CBIHMD010000592.1:0-2297 GCA_966210655.1 uncultured Thalassospira sp. | reverse complement strand
GTGCAACCAGGTCGAAATAGATGCGGTTCTTTTCATCTTCGCTCATTTCATAGTGGCATTTGAGATGGCGGTTGCCGCGAAACAGGATCGGGTCGATCTGGGTAAAGGCAACATCAATATAGAATTCCGCATCATATACCGACAGGGCAATCGCATCTTTTATCGGATCAAGCGGCTCTTTAAGCGTCAGGGTGAAATCGTAACTCACCCGGCGGTCATCGGTGATATCGGCCTTGAAGTCCTTTGTCCCGGCAAAGGTCACAAGCTCCTCGTTCCGGCGCAGATGCGTCAACCATGAAACTTCGGAAAGCAATGCAAACGCATTGTCGTGAACATCGGTGTTTTCTTCATCAAAGAACCGCAGATCATGATTTTTGTCGAACTGGTCAATCAGCGTCAGGCTGAACAGATCGTCAAACACCCAATGCAGCCGGATCGCGGTGATTTTGTCGTCTTCAAAAATCATCTGCGCATCGGCATCGATCCAGACATGCGGATGTGCTGCTGCCGGCATGCCTGATCCGACCCACAGGACGGATGCAAGCATACCGGCAACAAACGTCTTAGGACTGCGAAAGGCAGTCAACCAGTGAGTCCACATTCTGGCGCAGGATGTTCTGATAGGCATCCGGCCCTGCCGGAATATCCGCGCCCAGCGGGTCAAGCGTTCCGATATGCGCGCCCGTATCGGCAACCACGGCCTCGACGATGGCCGGGCGGAATTGCGGTTCGGCAAAGACACAGACGGCATTGCTGTCGCGGATTTTGTCTTCGATCTCATGCAGGCGCTTTGCTCCGGGCTTCTGTTCCGGTGAAACCGTAATCGAACCAACCGCATTCAGACCAAATCCCGCTTCGAGATACTGATAGGCATCATGAAAAACGACGAACGGCTTGCTGCGCACCGGTGCGAGCTGGCTGTCCAGATCATTCCCAAGTGCATCAAGGCTTGCAAGGAACTTTTTCAGATTGTCCTGATAGGTGCCTGCGTGATCCGGATCGATTTCACCCAGTTCGGCGGCAATCGCCTTTGCGATAGACGCACCATTGGCCGGATCAAGCCAAAGATGGGCATCAATACCGTGTCCATCATGATGGTGACCTTCTTCACCTTCGTGCTCGTGCTCGTGCTCGTGGTCATGATCATGGTCATGTTCTTCGGTATGGGCGTGATCTTCATGCCCGTCATGGTCATGGGCATCGTGATCATGGCCGCCATGGTCATGGCTATGGGCTTCCCACGCGCCGCCTTCACGCATTGCCAGGATGGTCAGTCCTTCAGCATCGGCCAGTTCAAGCTGATGCGCATCGCCCGACAGGGTTGCCAGCGGTTTTTTCAGAAACCCTTCAAGACTGTGCGACACATAAATCACCAGATCAGCTTCCTGAAGCGACCGGGCTTCGCTGGGACGCAGCGAATAGGCATGCGGTGATGAGGCACCATCAAGCAGCAGAACCGGTTCACCAACGCCTGCCATGATTGCGCTGGCAATGCCGTGGATCGGTTTGATCGATACAACGACCGACGGATTTTCGGCTGCCTGCACCCCATAGGGCAGGGCAAGCAACGGCAGGGCAAGCAGGGTGCGGCGAAGGGCAGAAATTGGCATGACATCAATCCGGTCTGAAACAGGGAAGGAGCAAACGGCGAGGTATCGTTTGTTATGTTATATCATAACGTTTCGTCAAGTGTTAGATGCGATGCATCCCGTCACCTTCCAGAAACCCGTTCGACTATTCTGCCCGAAACCGGTCGCGGCCTGCCCCTGATCCGGTCAAGCGGCATTTATCAATCTGGAACAGTTTTGAACGCTGACTTGTAATGCGGACCGGTCATGTCCCATGGAATGAATTGTATCTTGGGGAAGAAGCCGGACAACGGAGTTATTGAAACCACCAAACGGGGATCCCTGACTGTCAATTCGGCTGGCGAAAATCTTCAGGCGCAATCCTCGCGCTTGACCAATGCGGTGGAAACTTTCGTTAAAGGGGCTCAGGTGATTTGATCCAAACAGGGATGTTTGTTTGATCTAAATAGGGACATTTCGAATACGAAATAATAAATCCGCATCCGTAGTTATCCTGTGAGAAAGACCGGATACCGGCCTTTT
Source organism: uncultured Thalassospira sp. (assembly GCA_966210655.1). GTDB lineage: Bacteria > Pseudomonadota > Alphaproteobacteria > Rhodospirillales > Thalassospiraceae > Thalassospira. The sequence continues at coordinate 186 of CBIHMD010000592.1, read as the reverse complement.
TTATGTCGAAACGCCAATAGGATGGCAACAGGGGCTATTCAGTAAGCCCGGATGTCGTTGCCGATTTTCTTTTCAATCCAGCATTGAATAAAATCAAAAACTTCTGACAAAGCCCTGCAAATCAGAGCGATCAATCCGATTCCAGATAGGGAATCGGATTGATCGCGAATGAGAGCCAGATATAAC
>CBIHMD010000591.1:0-2319 GCA_966210655.1 uncultured Thalassospira sp. | reverse complement strand
GGGTATCTATTCTGCGGGTTCCGTAAGCGCCGGAACGGGGCGGTTTTTACGTCAGGGAACCGCCCCCGTCAAGCGCCTTTTTGACGTTTTGCGGAAAAAAGATATCCGCAAAACCGGCAGGTGAGCAAATGCCCCGCCTGCCCGCTTTATGGATGATCAGGCCGGTTATCACGCCGCCGTTGGGGCATGTGCCGCCAGAAGTTCCTGACGGGTGATCCAGCCGCCGCCCATCACCCGGTCGCCGGCATAGAAAACGCCCGCCTGCCCCGGTGCGATGCCAAACTGCGGGTCGTGCAGTTCGATGCGGGCCGCACCCGGCCCTTCGGGGTAGATGGTGGCCGGAGCCGGTGCCATGGCGGAACGCAGTTTGACTTCGACCTCGACCCCGCTTGGGTCAATCGCGTCACCATCAAGCCAGTTCAGTTCCTTGACATAGACCATCTGGATCGCAAGGGCCGATTTCGGGCCGACCACGACCTGCCGGGTTTCGGGCAGGAGTTTGACGACATAAAGCGGTTCGGCCGTGCCACCGATGTTAAGACCGCGCCGCTGGCCGATGGTGTAATGGATCAGGCCGCGATGATCGCCCAGCACATTGCCATCAAGATCAACGATCTGGCCCGGTTCACCGGCTTCGGGGCGGAGCTTTTCGACCAGACGGGCATATTTGCCGTCCGGAACAAAGCAAATGTCCTGACTGTCGGGCTTATCAGCCACTTCAAGGCCGAATTTGGCGGCAAGCGCACGGGTTTCGGCCTTGCTCATCAGATGGCCGAGCGGGAAGCGCAGGAAATCGAGCTGTTCCTGTGTGGTGGTGAACAGGAAATAGCTTTGATCGCGATTGGGATCGGCCGCGCGGTGCAGTTCGGCATGGCCGTTGGCACCGAGTTTGCGCTGCACGTAATGGCCCGTCGCCATGCAATCGGCGCCAAGGTCATGTGCGGTTTCCAGCAGATCGCGGAATTTGACCGTCTGATTGCATTTCACGCACGGGATCGGGGTTTCGCCGCGCATATAGCTGTCGGCAAAATCATCGATCACTTCTTCGCGGAAGCGTGATTCGTAATCGAGCACGTAATAGGGAATGTCGATATCCTCGGCCACCTTGCGCGCATCATAGATATCGCGCCCGGCACAGCAGGATTTTGCCCGCGAAGGCGCATTGGCACCCATATCGTAAAGCTGAAGGGTAATGCCGACCACGTCATATCCTTCGGACTTCAGAAGGGCCGCAACGGCGGAGCTATCGACCCCGCCCGACATGGCAACAACCACGCGGGTATCTTTTGGGGCTTTGTCAAAGCCAAGAGAGTTCATTTTTTCCTACCCATCCGCGGGTCAAGGCCGCGGCGACAAGAAGTTGATGTAAAATAGCGGCAGACCGAGACCAGTATCGGCGTCCGGTCCATGATCCCTGCCCCGCGTCATTCCCGCGAAGGCGGGAATCCAGCCTTACCCGGTATGCCGCGACGTGCGGCGATATGGATTCCGGGTCTGCGCTTCGCTTCGCCCGGAATGACGGGAGGAGCAAAGCGGGTAGAGATCAACAAACCGGGCGGTTTTAACCAGCCCAGAAAGCATGTTCGCACTCATATAAGGCATCTGCGCCTATTTTGCCAGATCAAGCCCCATCTGCCAGAAATCGGCTTCAAGGCGGCTTGCCTTGGCGAAGGTTTCCGTCAGCCCCTCGACCCTTGCATCACCCCCGCGGGTTTGCGCGGTATGTTCCAGAAGATCAATCTCGGCCTTTGCCACGTCCTGAAATTCGGTCGAGGCATACATCTCGATCCAGGGGCGGTACGGATTTCCATCGAGCCTTGTATCAGAACTTGCCATCAGGCGGTTTGCGATTTCGGCATAGCCAACCATACAGGGCATCAGGGCGACCTGAAGATCAACCACATCGCCACGCGCACCACAATCGAGCACATAACGGGTATAGGTGATGCAGGCGCGTGCTTCGGGCTCTGCCACGATATCGGCCTCAGACAGGCCCCAGCCTTTGCAGAAGTCGAGATGCAGGCTCATTTCCATATCAAGGATCGCATGGACCGTGCCGGAAAACTGGCGCATGGTGCGCAGGTCATCGGCCTTGTAGGTCGCGAGTGCATAGGCGCGGGCAAACTGGATCAGGAACAGGTAATCCTGAATGAGGTAGTGTTTAAAGGCTGCTTCCGGCAGGGTTCCATTGCCAAGCTGTTTGACGAAGTCGTGGCAGACATAGCTTTGCCATGCATCGGGGGCGTTGGCGCGCAATCGGCCAAACAGGCTTTGGGCCGGGATGATATCGGTGAAGGTGTCGGTCATGGTTGTCAAAGC
>CBIHMD010000590.1:0-2329 GCA_966210655.1 uncultured Thalassospira sp. | reverse complement strand
GCTGTACCAGACATCGGGCGTGTCTTCGCGGCCGCTGATCGCACCGACCGAGCCCGCAACCACGATGGCATAAAACACAAAGGCCGAAAGATCGCCTGCCGAAATCGTACCATCGAGCACATCATGCCCGCCGATCCACAGGATCGTGCCCACGGCCCCAAAGACCATAACGATGACGACAGCGGTCAGAAGGGCACGGGCCGAAATGCGCGAAATCGCGGTTTTGAACGCCCCTTCGACGAAGCCGTCAAACTTGTCGCTTTCGATCTTTTCGTGGGTATAGGCCTGAACGGTGCGAAGCGCATTGAGCGATTCTTCGGAAAAGGCACTGACATCGGCGATGCGGTCCTGTGCCTCGCGCGACAGGCGGCGCACCCGGCGGCCATAGCCGATGATTGGCACAACCACCAGCGGCACGACAAGCAGAACAAGTGCCGTCAGCTTGGGGCTGGTAACCGCCAGCATGGTCAGGCCACCGACAAACATCAGGATATTGCGAAGCGCAATCGAGACACTTGATCCGATCACGACCTGCAAAAGCGTTGTATCCGTCGTCAGGCGCGAAAGGACTTCACCCGTGCGGGTAACTTCAAAGAAACCCGGATCAAGCCGGATGATATGGGCATAAACCGCCGACCGGATATCGGCAACCACGCGCTCCCCGATCCATGACACAAGAAAGAATCGGGCATAGCTTGCCCCGGCCATCAGCAGCGTTACCGCAAACAGAACAAAAAGCGCCTGATCAAGAAGGTCCGCATTGCCATCGGCAAATCCCCGATCGACAAGCATGCGAAGTCCGCTGCCAAGGGCCAGAACCGTGCCCGAGGCAATCACCAGTGCGACCATTGCGCCGGCCACCTGTAAGCGATAGGGCAGGACAAAGGGGATAATGGCGCGAAGAGCGGAAAAATTACGACTGGAGTCCCTGTCTGCAAGACGGGGTGAAGTACGGGGATTCAATGCCACGGCAACCTTCCAGTTTACGCTTTTCCTGCCAATTCCGGGTCCCGATCAGTCGAGATCAAGACGCCGCCCCGTCTTGACCGCAAGATCAGCCGAAAGCTGATCGGTAAGCGTCGTCGAGCCGCGGGTGGACGTCCAGCTTTCATTGTCTTCATCGAAATCATAGTGGCTGGCACCACTGACCGGTGAAGACATCCATATCTGGCGGTTTGGGCCGTGTTTATTGATGATGAACTGTTCACCCGAGTCGAGTTCGATCGTCAGGATTCCCGATTGCAGATCGACATCAATATCGTCCCCCATCTCGTCATCAATATGATCCGAGAGGGTTTCGATGGTGCCATCAGCAAGCTGATGGAAGCGGGTTTCATCAAGGGCCACGATCAACACTCCGTCTGTCAAAAGGGGCTAAACGCCCCCTGGCAAGGCGACAATTCCATATGCTGGCGCACCATACTATATAAAGAGTCTCGCGCAAGTCTGCATCATGCAGATGATGCGGATTAATGCCCCGAATAGTGTGCGATATCACCATAAACCGGGATCAAAAATGCCGGTCGCACCCCTTAATCCCGGTTTATCCAAGAATTCCCGGAGACAGGGGTTGCATAGGTCGATTTTTTACCTTATACACCGCGCTTCAAATTCCGGAGTGATAGGCGATGAAAAAAGACATCCATCCCGATTACCATGAAATCACCGTTCAGATGACGGACGGCAGCAGCTTCACCACCAAATCGACCTGGGGCAATCCGGGCGACGTTCTGAAGCTTGACATCGATCCGAAAAGCCATCCGGCTTGGACTGGTGTTCATCGTCTGCTCGACAGCGGCGGTCAGCTCGCGAAGTTCAAAAAACGCTTCGCCGGTTTCAATATCGGTAATAACTAAGCAGATTTCGCCTTTCTGGCGATCTATGGGATCAGCGCCCGTTAGCATCTTCATGATGCTGCGGGCGTTTTTCTTTTCCGGTTGCAGAATCAGAATGGTATGCAACCCTGCTATACGGGGGCATTAGGCATATTTAATGGTCATCCGGACATTTTCTTGCCATAATCTTCAACCGGCGCTATACCGCGCCCGTATCGGGGATGGGGTCCCCCTATTGTCAGGAAGACTGGGCTAATCGAATGAACCAGGTGATCGCGCGCACCCAGGTCAGCTATGAGGTCTATGTAAAAGGCCGTTCAGGGCGTTGGGAAATCCACGCCCACTTTACCGGTGCGCAAAAAAAGCAGGCCGAGGAAGAAGCGCGCTCGCTTGAAAAGATGGCGCATGTTGCCGCCGTCAAGGTCATTCGCGAAGTCTATAACCACGCAAACAATGCTGCCGACGAGTATGTCGTCTATGAAACGCGGCAAAGC
>CBIHMD010000589.1:0-2331 GCA_966210655.1 uncultured Thalassospira sp. | reverse complement strand
GCCAAGAAGACGCAGGTCTTCCTTGATCAATGCCATCATCTCGACAATGGCAAAACCGCGGAATCCTTCCAGCCAGTCTTCTTCAGGGGCATCGACCCATTTGTCGCCATCACGCGCCGCAAGCTTTTTACCCGGTGCCACCAGATAATCGCCCGGATAAAGACCGGCCGGGATTTCATCGATGGTTTCGCCAAGTGCCTCGCGATAACGCAGATGCAGGGATCGCGCCAGAACATCGACCTGCGCCCCGGCATCGTTGATGTAATATTCCTTGGTCACATCATAACCGGCCTTCGCCAGCAGATTTGCCAGAACATCACCGACAACCGCCCCACGGCAATGGCCAACATGCATCGGGCCGGTCGGGTTGGCTGACACATATTCGACATTCATCTTGGTGTTTGCGCCAAGATTGCTGTTGCCATAGGTCTTGCCGTTTTCAAGCACTTCGGTGATCTGCGAAAGCCAGAAATCGTCTGCCATGCGCAGATTGATGAAACCGGGTCCGGCGATCTCGACCTGCTCGATATGGCCAAGTGAGCCGAGCTTTTCGGCAAGCTTTTCGGCCAGATCGCGCGGCTTCATCCCTGCAGCCTTGGAAAGCAGCATCGCGGCATTGGTCGCGGCATCGCCATGCTCGGCATCGCGCGGCGGTTCGACCGTGATACGTGCGGTATCGCTGCCAGCGGGCAGAACGCCGTCTTTTTCTAGGGCGAGAATCTGGTTCTCAATGTCGCTTTTCAACAGGCTGAAAACATTCATCACTTTTGGTCTTTGCAAATTTCGTTCATGGCCCATCATGACCATTTTGATGTGGCTGTTTTGGGACATTTCGCATCAAAACGCAAGCAACCGCTTGGTTGCCCTGCTCACAGGTTTTGACATTTCTGCCATGCACGCTAAATAGAGCCTTAAGGAACACGATCATGCTGTGTTAAAGTTGGTACCATGATCGTCAATATACCCGATGGGTTGCCCATGGATCGAATATCCGGGGATAGTACATCAAGGAGTGTCAAATGACGGAAACTGCCCGGCAGGTCCAGATGACCGAAAGTGCCGCAAAGCGTATTCAGGAACTGATCGCCAGCAACGGCGCATCAGATCAGATGTTGCGCCTTCAGGTCTCGGGCGGCGGATGCAGCGGTTTTCAGTATGAATTCTCGCTTGATTCCGACAAGACCGAGGAAGACCACATTTTCGAAAATCACGGTGCGAAAATGGTGATTGATGACGTGTCGCTCGACCTGCTCGGCGGCGCGGAAATCGATTTTGTCCGCGAACTGGTCGGTGCGGCCTTTCGTGTGAATAACCCGAACGCAACGTCGTCATGCGGTTGCGGATCCAGTTTCTCGATTTGATCCGCATCGGAAAAACGATTTATAAAACGGGGTTCGTGTTTCATGGACCCCGTTTTTGTTTCGATATAATGCTGTTATGTCTGCACATAAAGATGCAAAACTCATCTCGAACACCGAGGCCCGCATGAAAATCGCCACCTGGAACGTCAACTCGATCAAGGCACGTCTACCCAACATCATTGAATGGCTTGGCGACGCAAAGCCCGATGTTGTCCTGCTTCAGGAAACAAAAACCGTCAATGACGGATTCCCGGCCATGGAAATCGAGGATCTCGGCTATAATATCGCCCTGCATGGCCAGAAAACCTATAACGGGGTCGCGATCCTGTCGAAATTCCCGATCGAAGATGTCGAACGTGGCCTTCCGGGCAATGATGGTGACGAACAGGCCCGCTATATCGAAGCGACTATCGCGGGAAATCGTCCGTTTCGTGTGGCTTCGATCTATGTCCCAATGGGAAGCGAGGTCGGATCGGAGAAATTCGAATACAAGCTGAACTTCCTCGACCGCCTGATCAAACGCTTCGAGAAAATCCGTGAAAGTGGCGATGCTGCGGTTATGGGCGGCGATTACAACATCGCGCCGGATGATGCCGATGTTTATGATCCGATCAAACTGCATGAAACCGTTCTGTGCTCGACCGTGGAGCGCAAAAAACTGCGGACCATGATGAATATGGGTTACACGGATGCATTCCGCACCTTCAACCCGCAGGGCCATCAATATAGCTGGTGGGATTATCGCGCCGGCGCGTGGAACAAGGATAATGGCCTTCGCATCGACCACCTGTTATTGACCCCGGCTGCGGCCGACCGGCTCAGCGCATCGGATATCGACCGTGATCCGCGTATCTCCTAAGCACATACGCGGGTAACGTATGGAGTCAAGGGTGACGGTGGGTTTTGCCCTCATAACAAAGAAGCGGGTGTTGACTCGATCAGATAACACTGATAGCACACGTCCTAAGGA
>CBIHMD010000588.1:0-2331 GCA_966210655.1 uncultured Thalassospira sp. | reverse complement strand
TTCCAGCCACGCAACCGATTCCGCATCCAGATGGTTGGTCGGTTCGTCAAGCAGCAGAATGTCAGGCTTTGCCAGCAACAGACGGCAAAGCGCAACACGGCGGCGCTCACCACCCGAAAGCTTGCTTACGTCGGAATCCTTGGGCGGGCAGCGCAGCGCGTCCATGGCGATATCAAGCGTCCGCTCAAGATCCCAGCCATTGGCCGCATCAATGCGTTCCTGCAATTCGCCCTGTTCGGCGAGGAGATTGTTCATCTCGTCGTCGGTCATCGGCTCGCCAAACGCCATGCTGATTTCGTTAAAGCGCGCCAGATCGTCAACAATCTGACCACAGCCTTCCATAACGTTACCCAGAACGTCCTTTGCCGGGTTCAGTTGCGGTTCCTGTTCAAGGTAACCGACACGAACACCTTCGGCAGGCCACGCTTCACCCGAAAAATCCTTTTCGATGCCCGCCATGATTTTAAGCAGGGTCGATTTACCGGCGCCGTTGTTCCCGAGAACACCGATCTTCACACCCGGCAGGAAGGACAGCGTGATGCCTTTGAAAAGTTCACGACCACCCGGAAGGATCTTGGTCAGGTCCTTCATGACGTAAATATACTGGTAGGATGCCATTAAATTCCCCATCCAAAATGTGAGAAATCCCGGACCATGCCGGGACATGCGGATCATCGCGTTGCGACCATCCAAAAAGCTTTGCCCGTTTGTAACCGACCGGCCCCTTACAAACAATGACAAACAACGGCAATCACTGTGATGCGCTTTGAATATGCGTTGGTGGAAACGACGCGGGCAAAAACGCGTCGCGAAACACCCCGCCCGGGGCAAAATCAACCGTTAATAATGCAGAATCAGACAAATATGCGCGTATTTCGATTAAAAGCAGCATGCCATTGTGCAGCGCCGAACAATGTCGAAAAAATGGCGGATTTTATGGGTTTTTGCAGTGTTTCCAGCAGGTTGGGGAACGCAGAAGCACTAATATATACGACTAATGATTATCTTCTGGCGCATTCTGAAAACTGTTATCGAATTTGTTGGCAATGGTGTGCGCAGACGCCACCGCTGCATCAAAAGCAGGCGGACCGGGACAAAAAAGAACTCAATAACCGGTCGGCAGGGAAGTTTTCATTTTCTAGGAAGGAGACGCGCTATGGATGATCAAAGCGCAGCCTACTGGAAGCGAAACGTAAAACTGGTGACCACTTTGCTGATCATCTGGTTTGTCGTTTCCTACGGTTTCGGCATCTTGTTTGTCGATGCGATGAACAACATAAAGATCGCGGGCTTTGAACTCGGGTTCTGGTTCGCTCAACAGGGGTCCATTTACGTCTTTGTCGCGTTGATTTTCGTTTACGTGAACAAGATGAACAAACTGGACCGTGAATTCGACGTTCACGAAGACGACTGACGTCGGTGAAAATTCCGGATCCGGGGAGACAGACAAATGGATCTTACTACCCTTACCTATATTGTCGTCGGTCTGAGTTTCGCGCTGTATATCGGCATCGCGATCTGGGCCAAGGCAAGCACCACCGGCGAATTCTATGTCGCTGGCAAGGGCGTTAACCCGGTCGTCAACGGTATGGCGACCGCCGCAGACTGGATGTCTGCTGCATCCTTCATTTCAATGGCCGGCCTGATTGCCTTCCTTGGCTATGGCGGCTCGGTTTATCTGATGGGCTGGACCGGCGGCTACTGCCTGCTGGCGATGCTTCTGGCACCTTACCTGCGTAAGTACGGCAAATTCACCGTGCCGGAATTCATCGGCGACCGTTACTATTCCAAAGCAGCACGTATCGTTGCCGTTATCTGCCTGATCTTCATCTCGTTTACCTATGTTGCAGGCCAGATGCGCGGTGTTGGTATCGTGTTCTCGCGCTTCCTCGAAGTCGAGATCCTGACCGGCCTCGTCGTCGGTATGGGCATCGTCTTCATCTATGCCGTTCTTGGCGGCATGAAGGGCATCACCTACACCCAGGTGGCACAGTATTGCGTGCTGATCGTTGCCTATACCATTCCGGCAATCTTCATCGCCTTCCAGCTGACCGGCAATCCGCTGCCGCAGCTGGCATTCGGTTCCACGGTTAATGGCACCGGCGACCATATGCTTGATCGCCTCAACCAGATCGTGACCGAACTGGGCTTCCTTGAATATACCACCACCAGCAAATCGACGATCGACATCTTCTGCATCACGCTTGCACTGATGGTCGGCACGGCAGGTCTGCCGCACGTTATCGTCCGCTTCTTCACGGTTCCGAAAGTCCGCGATGCGCGTTCTTCGGCCGGTTGGGCGCTGGTGTTCATCGCGATCCTTTACACCAC
>CBIHMD010000587.1:0-2334 GCA_966210655.1 uncultured Thalassospira sp. | reverse complement strand
GGTTTTGTGACCGCCGGGTGGTTGTAAGGATGCGGAAAGGCTGACTGGATTCCCGCGTTCGCGGGAATGACGGAGGTTTAAGAGGAGTTTTCTCTCCCTCGTCACTCCCGCGAAGGCGGGAGTCCATGGTGCGGCAGGCGCGGTGGCGGCACCTTGGGTGCGATGCAGCCACCGGGTATCAGGCGTTATTTGAGCGTGACATGGGCATGTGACGGGGCGTGATCGGCAAGGGCGGTGCATGCGTTCGCCCATGACGTATCAGCCGGATCAAGCGCGGATTTGAGGTAGGCCAGCGTCATGCGTTGGGTGATGGCAAGGCGGTCGGGGTCTTCGTCGTCGGTTTCCTTTGCGTCATAGCCGGCAATGCCGCCAAGGCCGTGTTTGCCGCCAATGAGGGTCAGCAGGGCATCGGCACCGGGGCTGTGGTGGAACGGGTCGGTGTGCCAGGCGGGGCCACGGGTCGTCAGGTGCGGGTTGTCATCGGCATCGCCCGCAACGACGAGGGTTTTGGTCGTCAGGTGGCTGAAATCGGGGTTAAGCGATGTGTAGTTTGAGTGCGCAAAGTCGCTGAGGCTATCCCCGCCCTTGCCGGGGGCGGCCAGCAGCACGCCGACCGTGATGCGCGGTTCGATCAGATCGACATTCTGTGCGGTCGGGTCGTTGATATCGGTCAGACGGGCACCAAGCAGCATGCCGACGGTCTGCCCGCCCAGCGAATGGCCGATGGCAGCGATTTTGGAGCGGTCGAGCCGCCCGGCGACGGCGGGAAACTGGTCTTCTATCGCGTCAAGCTGATCAAGGATGAGCTTCATATCCTGCACGCGCGAGCGCCAGAAAAACGGTGCGCCCGGTGCATCGGCCGGAAGGCCCGCGACCTTGGAATTGCCATGTGTCGGCTGGATCACGACAAAGCCGTGCTCGGCATAGAAATTCGCAAGCGGCGCGTAACCATCCTTGGACGGGATATAAAGCGACGGCCCATGCCCGTGCGACAGCAGAAGGATCGGAAGGTCCCGATCATTCGAGGGCGGGGTGAGCGGGGCGGTGATGCGCAGTTCAAGCGGCAACCCGCGATCCGGGGCCGGAAGGGTGACCGGATTGATGCACAGGGTCGGAAAGGACGGGCCGGTCGGGATATGGCGGGCATCGGTAAGCAGATTGTTCATGACTTGGTGCCTTGTTTTGCTTGGCGAAGGTCGGGGGCTTCGCCTATATAGAAAAACGGAACGTTGATCCGATAGTAAACGGAACTTTGTTCCACTTGATGAATTGTATATACGGAACGTTGTTCCGTATATCAAGGGTAATTGCATGTGGGGTCTTTGGATCGGCGGCAGCAGGGAAGATTTGAGTGACAGACGACCCGACAAAACATGACCTTGAAGGCAAGGCACCGAAGCGGCGCGTGCGCGCCGATGCCAAGCGTAACGAGGATGCGGTGCTGGAGGCAGCCAAGGCGGTTTTTGCGACCGCGGGCGTCGATGCGCCGGTGCGCGAAATTGCCACCAGGGCCGGGGTTGGTGTGGGGACGCTTTATCGCCGTTTTCCGACCCGGTCGGACCTTGTCGCGGCGGTTTTCAGGCGCGAGGTCGATGCCTGTGCGGCAACCGCAGAAGCGCTTGCTGCGGATTATCCGCCGGGCGAGGCGCTGGTGCGCTGGCTTGATCGCTATACCGATTTTATCGCGACCAAAAAGGGGCTGGCGGCGGCGTTGCATTCCGGCGATCCGGCGTTTGATGCGCTGCCCGATTATTTTCGCGCGAAGTTCGAGCCGGTGCTGGTGTCGCTTCTGGAGGCAGCCGCCACGGCGGGCGAGGTGCGGCGTGATATTGCTGCCTATGACCTTTTGCGCGCGATTGGCAATCTTTCGGTCGCCGGGGTGGGCGACGAAGCGGGGGCGGCGCATACGCGCAGCATGGTGGAGCTTCTGGTCGATGGGTTGCGGTTTGGCGCGGTGAAGGCGGGGCGGTAGGGCGGAGGCCTTCGGTTTCGCGGGAAGGTTTCTTTCCACCCTGTCGTCACTCCCGCGTTCGCGGGAATGACGAATAGAGTTTATAGCTGCTTTTGCGTTCAGGCTGTCGAACAGGTCGTTCCAGTCGGGATTGTATTTTTCGATCAGGTCGAGCTTCCAGGCGCGGCGCCATTTTTTAAGGCGCTTTTCGCGCAGGATGGCGTTTTCCATGCTGTCATGCAGTTCAAAATGCACGAGTTGCCCGACATCGTAACGTTGGGTGAAGCCCTTATCCGTGGCTGTGCGATGTTGCCAGATGCGGGCGCGCAGATCGGCGGTGACGCCGATGTAAAGCGTGCCGTTGCGGTTGCTGGCAAGGATAT
>CBIHMD010000586.1:0-2334 GCA_966210655.1 uncultured Thalassospira sp. | reverse complement strand
TGATCAGGCCGCGGCGCCCGACGGCACCATCACCATCGCCTCGCCCGCGATCACGCATTTGTCGCCAACATAACAATTGGTTTCCAGAACCACCCGACGCTTGGGGGCGATGATCTCGCGTACCGTGACCTTGGCGGTAACGGTGTCGCCAAAGCGGACCGGGGCCTTGAACTGCAAATTCTGCGACAGGTAAATCGTGCCGGGGCCAGGCATCCGCGTACCAAGCACGGTGGATATGAAACCCGCTGACAGCATGCCATGCGCAATACGGCCCTCGAACATCGTGGTTTCGGCAAATTCCTGATTAAGATGAACCGGGTTGGTATCGCCGGACAATCCTGCAAACATCACGATATCGGTTTCGGTGACGGTTTTGGCGTAACTTCCGACCATGCCGATCTCGATATCTTCAAGATACAGCCCTTCGAGTCCGTTCATCTCTCTCATTTCCTGACTTTCCTTGCCTGTTTCTGATCGCCGCATCTGACTTATGATTTATTTTTGCGTCGCAGCATTCGCAATATTATTTCGCGTTTTGTTTTTTCGGCAATGGGTAATTGGTTGAACAGGGCAATTTCACGGGCTTGCCATATCCTGTATACCTGCCCAAATGGGGGCTTCCGTCCTGCACCGTCACGGTGCAAACTGCCCCTCAGAACAACGAATTGCGGAAACCGTCCATGAATGCGACCACTGCCCACATCTATGAAATCGCCATGGGCCGATGGAGCCGTCGCCTGTCGCGCAGCTTCCTTGATTTTGTTGCCGCCCCATCCTGCGGTTCACTGATTGATGTTGGTTGCGGCACAGGCAGCCTGACGCTTGCCGCGGCCACGCGGTATCCCAAGGCCCGCATTGTCGGGGTCGATCTGATCCCCGATTACCTGTCCGAGGCCTTGCTCAGTGCCGCCGCCAATGTCAGCTTTGAAACAGGCGATGCCAGCAACCTGCCCTTTGGCGATGACAGCTTCGACACCGCCTTTTCGCAATTGCTGTTAAACGATCTGGATGGTCCGGCAGGTGCTGTTTCGGAAATGGTTCGTGTCACCAAACCGGGCGGGCGGATTGCCGCCAGTGTCTGGGATCGTGCCGGGGGCTTATCCTTTATCCGCCTGTTTCTCGATGCCGCCGCCGTTATCACCTATCCATCAGGCGATGAATTGCGCAGCAGGATTTTCGACATTCCCTATCAAAGCGAAGATGCGCTGTTTGATCTTTGGTCCGATGCAGGCTTGCGCGATGTCGATACCGCGACCCTGTCGATCCGCATGGATTTTCTCGATTTCGAGGATTACTGGCAGTCGCTTATGGGCGCACACAGCCTGATCCGCGATTTCTTCACCAATCTTGATCCCGAACTGGCCCACCAACTGCGCACCGCAACCGCACGATCCTATCTGGGGGGCAAGGATGATGGTCGCCGGTCGCTCGTGGCGTCGGCCATGGTTGTTCGCGGGATCGTCGGGGAATAAGCAACTATTACATCAAGAACGGCGAAACGGCATCCACAACACCGCCCAAAGACTTTGGTTGCGTTTGTCGCGGAAATCTTCAAGCCCGATCTGCATGTCATGATCATTGGTTTGCGTGTGATCGACATAGCTGACAAACAGCCGGTCCCACACCGACAGGATATTTCCATAATTGCTGTTGGTTTCGTCCGGCAGGCTGGAATGATGCACCCGGTGCATGTCGGGCGTTACAATCAGTCGGCGCAACAGCCGGTCAAACGCGCCTGGCAAATGGACATTGCCATGATTAAACAGTGCGAAACCGCTTAACGCGCTTTCATAAATCACCACCGCCCACGGATCGGCACCCAGCAAAACAACAAACAGCGATTTATAGATTGCAGATGCCAAAATCTCGAACGGGTGAAACCGCACGGCAGTCGATACATCAAATTCGGTATCGCAATGATGCACCCGGTGAAATCGCCAGAAAAGCGGGACGAGATGGGTCAGGCGGTGCTGCCAGTAAACCGCACAATCCAGAACGACAATCGCAATCAACCCGCCAAACCACCCGGGCAGATCAATTACATTTCCGGCAAGATTGATCATTCCCCATCCCTGCTGCCCGGCCAGAATGGCCGTGGCAATCATCGCCGCCCCGACGGTGAAACGGGTTAACGCAGCCCCCAGCAACAGCAAGCCAAAATTGGTCAGCCAACGCAAAGGATTGCGAAAACCACCCGCCGGACGATAGGGCACGAACGCCTCCCACAATGCCATAACGGCAAGGATGGCGGCAAAAATGCCCAGTCTCAAAAGTCCGGCCTGTTGATCCATCTCGTTCCTGCCAACTGCCACGGTGATAACGACAACTGTGTCT
>CBIHMD010000585.1:0-2340 GCA_966210655.1 uncultured Thalassospira sp. | reverse complement strand
GCGGCGGCGGTGGCGGGCCAGCGGGTTTTGGGGCGCGGGGTCAGGTGCTTGTCCAGATTGTCGGTATGAAGTTCGACCAGACCGGGCATCAGGTAATCGCCGTTCATGTCTTCGGCACCGGGCAGGTTGGACGGGCGATCCGAGATATCGGTGATCAATCCGTCTTTGACCTGAACGGCACCCTCGATGACATCATTGGCGAGGACAATCTTGGCATTGGTAAAAATCTGTTCAGTCATTGGCCCCAACTTTAAACGAAGTCACATCAAATGATCCCGTGCAGACCGCATCGCGGGTTTCGTGATCATGGAAAATACCGGCAATGGCGGCACCGCGTGCCTTGGCTTCTTCAATCAATGCCAGAACCGTGGCACGATTTTGGACGTCAAGCGATGCGGTCGGTTCATCAAGCAGCATGATCGGATAATCGGCGATAAAACCGCGCGCGATATTCACGCGCTGTTGCTCGCCCCCGGAAAAGGTCAGGGGGGAAAGTTGCCACAGACGTTCGGGAATGCGCAAGCGGGTCAGAAGGTCGCGGGCCTTTTCCATCGCCGTTTCGCGGGACGTACCCAGCGCGATCAGCGGTTCGGCGACGATTTCAAGTGTTGGCACGCGTGGAATGACGCGCAGGAACTGGCTGACATAGCCCATGGTGCGTTTGCGCATATCAAGGATCGCATGCGGGCTTGCGGTGGTGATATCAAGCCAGTCGCCATCGTGAAGCACGCTGATCGAGCCGCTTGAACAGGTGTAATTGGCATAAAGCATACGCATGAAGGTGCTTTTCCCCGATCCGGATTCACCGGTCAGCGCAATGCATTCACCGGCATTGAGGCGGAATTCGACCCCTTCGAATACCGGGATCGTGACGCTGCCCTGTGTGTGCAGGGTAAAGCCCTTGGCGACGTTTTTGGCGTGAAGCATTTCAGACATTTCAATCGCCCTAATTTTGCAGGATGGAAGAAACAAGCAGCTGGGTATAGGCGTGCTGCGGATCGTCCAGCACCTGATCGGTCAGGCCGCTTTCGATCACTTCGCCGTTCTGCATGACCATCAGGCGATGCGATAGCAGGCGGGCAACCGCCAGATCGTGGGTGACGATGATCACCGCCAGATTAAGGTCGTGAACCAGCCCGCGCAGCAGATCGAGCAGGCGGGCCTGAACCGAGACGTCCAGACCACCCGTGGGTTCGTCCATGAAAACGAGACGCGGGCTGGTTACGAGGTTACGGGCGATTTGCAGGCGTTGCTGCATGCCACCCGAAAAGGTTGAGGGCAGATCATCAAGGCGTTCGGTGGCAATTTCGACCTTGCCCAGCCAGTTTTCCGCCGTGCTTCGGATGTTGCCGTAATGACGATCACCGACCGCCATCAGGCGTTCGCCGATATTGGCACCGGCACTGACATTCATGCGCAATCCATCGCGGGCATTCTGGTGGACGAAGGCCCAGTCGGTGCGCATCAGCAATCGACGTTGCGCTTCGGACATCTGATAGACATCGCGGATGCCATCGATGCGGGTATGGTATTCAACCATGCCCTTGGTCGGTTCCTGCTGGGCGGAAATGCTGCGCAGCAAAGTTGATTTGCCGGAGCCGGATTCACCAACGATGCCAAGCACTTCGCCGGGGCGGAGCTCGAAGCTGACATTGCGGCAACCGACCCGGTCACCATACATCATGGTCAGGTCGGAAACGCGCAAAAGCGGTTCATTTGAACGGGTCATTATTCTGCGGCCTTTCCGTTGGTTTGGCTGGTGCCAAGGGGCTGATCATGATGTTGTGGGCCGCGATGGCCGGCGTCCTGCCGTTCGCTGCAATAATCGGTGTCCGAGCAGACAAACATCCGGTTTCCCTTGTCATCGAGGATGACTTCGTCAAGGTAGCTGTCGGTTGCGCCGCACATGCCGCATTCGTCCTTCCAGCTTTGCACCTCGAACGGGTGATCTTCGAAATCGAGGCTTTTGACCTTTGTGTAAGGTGGCAGGGCGTAGATGCGTTTTTCACGACCGGCACCGAAAAGCTGCAGGGCGGCCATCATGTCCATTTTCGGATTGTCGAATTTCGGTGTCGGCGACGGATCCATGACATAACGATCATCAACCATCACCGGATAGGCATAGGTGGTCGCGATATGGCCGTGACGCGAAATGTCTTCATAAAGCTTCACATGCATAAGCCCGTATTCCTCAAGCGCGTGCATTTTACGTGTTTCGGTTTCGCGCGGTTCGAGGAAGCGAAGCGGTTCGGGGATCGGCACCTGATAGACAAGGATCTGGTCTTCGCGCAGTTCCTTTTCGGGAATGCGGTGGCGGGTCTGGATGATTGATGCCTCGGC
>CBIHMD010000584.1:0-2347 GCA_966210655.1 uncultured Thalassospira sp. | reverse complement strand
TTGATCAGGATTCCATATCAGAAATTAACTGTATGGCGTGACATTATCCGGTCGCATGAAATAAGATAAGATTTGTATTCTTATGCAAATTATAAGGAATAGTTTTAGATGCGTGGCCTTAACCTTGATCAGATCCATGCCTTTGCCGATGTGATCGAACTTGGCAGTTTTTCAGCCGCCGCCGCACGGCAGAATTTAAGCCAGCCTGCGATCAGCCAGCAGATCCGCCAGCTTGAAGATCGTCTTGGCGTGCGGTTGATTGAACGGGTTGGCAAACGCGCGATGCCAACACCCGCCGGGCAGGCATTGTTGGACCGGGTGGGAGAGATTGACGCGTCCGTTCAGAACGCCCTGGATGCGGTGGCAGGATTTGCCAGTGGCACGGTCGGGCAGGTGCGCATCGGGACCGGTGCGACGGCGTGTATCTATTTCCTGCCAAAGGTTCTGGAACAGTTGCAGCGCCGGTTTCCGGGGCTCGAAATCATTGTGCGCACCGGCAATACCAGTGACGTTTTGAAATCGATTGAGGAAAACAGCCTGGATATCGGGCTGGTGACATTACCCGCCAGCGGGCGCAGTCTGGATATCGTGCCGGTTCTGACCGATCCGTTTGTCGCGATCTTTCCCGACGGGATGGATGTGCCCGATCTCGTCCGGCCGACTGATCTGGCAGATATTCCATTGGTTCTGTATGAACGCGGTGGCCAGACACGCACCATTGTTGATGACTGGTTGCGTGCGGCAGGTGTTGCCGGGCATTCCATCATGGAACTGGGCAGTGTCGAGGCGATCAAGGAACTGGTGGGTGCCGGATTGGGGGCAACGATTTTGCCCGCCATGGGCGCACGATTGGGTCGTACACAGTTCCCGATCAAGACCCGCAAGCTTGCCCCGGACCTTGCGCGCCGTCTGGCGCTTGTAGTCCGGCGCGACAAGGTGATGGGAAGCGGATTGCGCGAAGTCCGCAACGGATTGATTGCGGCAGCGCGTGACTGGACGGGGGCCTAGTGTCAGCTAGTCTTCTTCGGGGACGAAGAAGGTCGGGAATTCGGCATTCGGTTCGGGGATATGCAGGGCAACCCCGTTTTTTTCGATCATCTGGGTGATGGCAGCGGGCGGCGGGCAATCGGTGAAGAAGGCAGTTACCTGTGTGACGGAGCCGCCACGCACCACGGCGTTACGCCCGAATTTGGTATGATCGGCCACCAGATAGGTCTGGCGCGAATTGGTCAGAATGGCGGAACGTGCGCGGACTTCCTGTTCGTCAAAGTCGAGCAGGCTGCCATCGGCATCTATGCCGCCAACACCGAAAATCCCGTAATCGACCTTGTAGCTGTTAAAGAAGGCCTCGACCTCTGGCCCCAGAACATCGCGGTCGCGATTGCGCAACCGGCCGCCGATCAGGGTGACGTCAAAGCTGTCATTGGTGGCGGCGACATAGGCCACATTGAGGTTGTTGGTGAAAATCCGCAAACCGCGATGCTGCAAAAGCGCACTTGCGACCAGTTCCGGCGTGGTGCCGATTGAAAAGAACAGCGATGCGCCATCGGGAATGGCGCGCGCGACCAGTGCCGCGATCTTGCGCTTTTCATTCACATGCAGAACCTTGCGCGCGCGATAGGCGATGTTTTCATGTTCAAGTGCCGGTTCAACCCCGCCATGGCGACGGCGCAGCAGGCCTTCGTCGCAAAGGGCGTTTACATCGCGGCGGATGGTTTGCGGGGTTACCTGAAAACGTTCGGCAAGTTGTTCAATGGTCTTGAAGCCGTCGGCACGGACAAGTTCAACGATACTGGCCTGACGTTCAGTCGGACGTTTTTGCATGAGATGCTTCTTTGGCGTTTGTTTTGCGGTTTTTGTTTAAGCGAATGTTATGTTGTGTTCATTTCAGGAATATTACCGTTTCACGGCATTCATATGAAACAAAACATATTCGCTTTTGGGTTGGTCGCCAAAGAGAAAAGGCCGCCCCGGTGGGCGGCCTTTGCATCGATCAGGAGCGGAACAGGTTTTCTGCTGCTTCCATGTAATCGGATGTTTTGGGTTCTTCTTTCTTGCGATCGTCCTTCTTGCCGGGATAATCCGGTTCCGGGTTGATCTGCAATTCTTCGGGCAGCGGATCGGGCTCGACATTCTTGACGACCTTTTCCGGGTTCTTGCTGCGCGCGATCACGACCTGTTTTTCAAGATCAAGTTCGATGCAAAGCCCCATGGTCACCGGGTTGCGCGGTGTCAGGTTGGCCGAATTCCAATGCGTACGGTCGCGGATTTTGCCAATCGTGTCCTTGGTGGTCCCGATCAGTTTGCAAACCTGCGCATCCGACAGTTCCGGGTGGTGTTTCAGAAG
>CBIHMD010000583.1:0-2350 GCA_966210655.1 uncultured Thalassospira sp. | reverse complement strand
GAATACCGGAACTGTGATCGCCTTCGGTGTCGGAATGATAGCGGAATTTGATTTTTGCTTTGTCGCGGTCGCAATCAAGTTCCAGCATCACGGTTGATCCCGGTGTGATCGGCTTTCGGTATTTAAGTTGTGTCACTTCACCGATGGTAACCGGTACATCAAACAGGGCTGCGGCCTGATCAACGGCCCAGTGCAGTTGCACGACCCCGGGCAGAAGCGGCATGCCGGGAAAATGGCCGCGGAAATAAAGCAGGTCCGTTGGCAGGTGCAGCGACAGGTTGACGCGGTCATCATCGCGATTTTGTATAACGATTTCAGGTGTTAAAGGTTCCGTATCGGCAAAAAGAGCGCGCAGCAAATGAAGCGGGCGTTTGCCCTGGCTGTCGGATGGCAGCTGATCGACAAAGCGCCAGCGTTGCGGCAGGGCAGCGTCGTCTTCGAATTTGGCGATTTCACGCCGCAATTGCCGCCCCATGCGAAACCGCCCGATATCGGCCAGCATATCGCGGCCCGCGGGCGACAGCTTGGCCACTACGCCAAGGCGGCGGTCATTTTCATCGGGGATCAGTGCAATGGCGTCTTCGACCAGATGGCTTTGGCGCAGATGTCGTTCAACCGCACCCAGCGAAATGCGTTTACCTTCGACCTTGACCACCCGGTCGGCCCGGCCATGCAGGGTGAAGGTGCCGGTTGCGTCATTGATCTTTGCAATGTCTTCGGTTTGATACCAATCATCGCCTGCAATGTGACGCGCACGCACGCGCAGGCATCCGGCATCATTCAGACCAATGTCGACACCGGGCAGGGGATGCCACGGGCAGTTGTCGCCGGTTTGCTTGCGATGGGCGATGCCGCCGGTTTCGGTGCTGCCGTAAATTTCGGTCGGGCAGGTGCCGAGCATGGCGGTGGTTTCGGTTGCGGCGGCAAGGTCAAGCGGACCACCCGATGAAAAGATCAGTGACGGGCGTGGTACATCCGCCAGATCGGGATGCAGGTTTTTAAGATGTGCAGGGCTTGTGATCAGGACATCGCCATTATTGATATCGCCCTGCATCATTTCCCAATAGGGGGCGGGATCGGCGGTAAATACGCGCCCGGTCATCACCGGCCAGACAATGCGGAAAATCAGCCCATAGATATGCTGATGGGATACCAGCCCGACAATGCGCGCGCCGGTCGGAATGTGCGGCTGCCAAAGCGGTTCCTGTATGGAGATTTCGGCTTCGATCAGGGCCAGTGTTTTATGGATCGGCTTGGGCTCCCCGGTCGAGCCGGAGGTAAAGAACACCGCCCGGCAATCGGATGCGGCGGGCAGTGTGGTTGGCAGCGTCGCGTCGTTGCCTTCGGCGAGTTTTGCAAGGATTGCGGCATCGTCGAGATAGAGATCGAACTGATCGGCAATGCTGTCAAGATAGGCCGGGCGATCCGTTGCGGGGAAAATCACGGTGGCACCTGCACGCCATGCCGCAGTGATCGCGATCAGGAACAGGCGGGCCGACTGGCAATGGATGGCGATGCGTGACGACGCGCGCAGGGCGGGGCAAAGACGGTCGATATCGGAACGCAGATCACCCGCGCAAAACACCCGGTCACCTTCGATGCAAAGGGCCGTGGCGGCGTTTTTCGGATCATGCAGGTTTTCGATAAAGCCGGTCATGGGGTTTCCGTGCCGTTTCGGGTTTTGCGGTCATGGCGCGCGCGCAGGATGCGGCGGACCGGCCATTCGCCAACGAACAATAGGCCCATCAGGATGTAGGAAATAAGGCCGTTATACAGCGTCCAGATTTCCATGCTGGCATAGTGTGCCGTCCAGCCCGCGATGATCGCATTGGCGGCAAAGAATCCGATCCAGACTTTGGTCAGTTTGCGCGTATAGGCAATCGAATAGGCATCAAGATCAGGCATTTTAAGCCGGGCGAGGCGTTCGACCATCGGGCGTTCGGTAAACAGCGTGACGGTAAAAACCGTGCCCATGGTCAGGCTGACGATCACCGGATAAAAGCGGATGGCAACCAGTTCACTTGCGATGCCGCCCGCGGCGACGATGACGGCGACCAGAACCGCAAGACCGGCCGCACCATAACGCTTTTGCAACGCAAATGAAGCAGCACGCAACAGAACCACGATCAGAAGCCCGATCAGGATGATCTGCGGGGAAAATACCGACAGCCCGAAATAGACCAGAACCGGATAGGCGACACCCAGTACGGCAAGCAGAAGGGTCGCGACCCGTTTAGGAACTGACCAGGACATGGATCTTCTCGACGACATCGTCGACGGTGCGCACAGACCGGAATTCCATCGCCGGGATTTTCTTGCCGGTGATTTCCTGGAATTTGACGATCAGGTC
>CBIHMD010000582.1:0-2368 GCA_966210655.1 uncultured Thalassospira sp. | reverse complement strand
GAAAAAGATCATTTCGCGCAAGAAGGGCTATCACGGGGTAACCGTCGCCGCGGCCTCGATGACCGGGCTTCCGGGCAATCACAAACTGTTCGATCTGCCGATTGACCGCATCATTCATACCGAAACCCCGCATTACTGGCGCGAAGCCCTTCCCGGCGAGGAAGAAGAGGATTTCGCGACCCGTCTGGCCGAACAGCTTGAAGACCTGATCCAGGCCGAAGGCCCGGAAACCATCGGGGCGTTTATTGCAGAACCCATCATGGGGGCCGGTGGCGTGATTGTGCCGCCGCGCACCTATTTCGAAAAGGTGCAGGAAGTTTTGGACCGGTACGACATCCTGTTTATCGCCGACGAGGTCATATGCGGATTTGGCCGGACCGGACGGATGTTTGCCACCGAAACCTTCCGGCTTAAACCCGACATGATCACGGTCGCCAAGCAGCTTTCATCGGCCTATCAGCCGATTTCGGCCCTGTTCATCAATGACAAGATTTATCAGGCGGCGAAAAAGGCATCCGACGAGATTGGTACATTTGGCCACGGCTTTACCTATTCCGGCCATCCGGTCGCGGCTGCCGTTGCGCTTGAAACCCTTAAAATCTATGAGGATGACGGCATTATCGACCATGTCCGCAATGTCATGTCACCATTCCAGACACGCCTCAAGGACCTCAATACATTCGAACATGTCGGCGAAACCCGCGGACGTGGCCTGATCGGCGCGTTGGAACTGGTCGATGATAAATGCCTGAAAACCGGGATGCAGCCAACGGGTTCCGCTGGAAAGGCCGTGGTCGCAAAATTTATGGAGCATGGTGTGATCCTGCGTGCACTTGGCGATAGTGTCTCCTTCTGCCCGCCGCTGATCATTACCGAACAGCAGATCCACGATATGTTCGATAAGGTCGAAACAGCCCTTGCCGACTGGCACAAGAGCCTCGGCTGAACTGTCCCAGAACAGAAAACCTTTACAAAACAAATAGATGCTGCTGAATCGATGAAGACGCAGCGGCATCATCATAGCAAGAAACTTTCAATTGGTGGCAATTGATAGATTTTATTGCTTGTTTGAATTGATTTAATTGTGGGTCGGAAGTCCTTTCAAAACCTTGCCAAATGCGATCAATAGCGCCAAATTGGGAACAGGAATTGAACGGGGAACCGCCCAACGCCATGAGTAATGGCGAGATCGACAAACAATGAATGGACGCCTTCTTTGACAGCGTGGTTCGCAGCGACACCGAAAACGACAATCGAAGTGAAACTGGAATCGCTTTAAAATTTTTGACAAGGGTCAATGCCAAGTCGGAAGTCATGTCCGATAAGGAAGTTATCAAGACCCGGTCAGACGGGACCATGCTGATCCGGATATGCATGCATATCCGGCCAGGACCAAAGCTTTGCCAAGGGCGAGAGAACGGGATGGGAAACCAGCCCGGACCGGCAGCAAAGAGACAGGCGAAAGACACAAAAGATGAATTATAACACCTTCTTTAAAGACGCGTTGTCCGGCCTCAAGGCCGAGGGGCGTTATCGCGTGTTCGCCAATCTTGAACGCATTGTCGGTGAATTTCCCAAGGCCCTTTATCATCCCGGCAACGGGGATGCGCCGCGCAAGATAACCGTCTGGTGTTCAAACGACTATCTTGGCATGGGGCAGCATCCCAAGGTTCTTGAAGCCATGCAAAACGCCATCACCGGCCAGGGTGGCGGTGCGGGCGGGACGCGCAATATTTCCGGCTCCAACCATCTGCATGTCGCGCTCGAGAATGAACTCGCCGATCTGCATGGCAAGGAAGCCGCCCTTCTAATGACATCGGGCTATGTTGCCAACTGGACGACTTTGTCGACCCTTGGCTCGAAACTGCCTGATTGCGTGATCATTTCCGACTCGTTCAATCACAATTCCATGATCGAAGGCATGCGACATTCCAAGGCCGAACGTCGGATCTGGAAACATAACGATGTCGCACATCTTGAAGAAATCCTGCGCGATCTGGGGCCGAACCGGGCCAAGATCGTCGCGTTCGAGTCCGTGTATTCATTGGATGGCGATAACGCCCCGATCGCGGAAATCCTTGATGTTTGCGAAAAGTACAATGCGATTTCGTATCTGGACGAAGTCCATGCGGTCTGCATGTATGGCCCGCGCGGCGGCGGCGTTGCCGAACGCGATGGCGTTATGGACCGGGTTGATATCGTTCAGGGTACGCTTGCCAAGGCCTTCGGCGTGATTGGCGGCTATATCGCGGCCAAACATGAAATCGTTGATTTCGTGCGCAGTTTCGGCAACGGCTTTATCTTTACCAGTTCCCAGCCGCCCAGTATTGCGGCCGGTGCTCTGGCATCCGTCCGCCACCTGAAAGAC
>CBIHMD010000581.1:0-2379 GCA_966210655.1 uncultured Thalassospira sp. | reverse complement strand
AAGATTGATGTCACGGCCAAGTGCCTTGCCGTATTCGATCCGGATGCCACCAATGCCCAAAAGGAATTCAACCTCGCGCTGGGCGAAGTCATCGGTCATTTTGTAAGCCGCAAGACCATATTCATTAAGCCCGCCCGGCTTTGCCTTGGCTTCGAATACTGTCACATCATGACCCAGCATCGCCGCCCGGTGCGCACACGAAAGCCCCGCTGGACCAGCGCCGACCACTGCAATCTGCTTGCCGGTCGAAGGTGCACGTTTGAACGGATGGGGCAAATCAGCCCGCGCCATCAGATGATCGACGGCAAAACGTTGCAAACTGCCAATTTCAACGGCGACATCTTCGGAAACATTGCGCACACAGGCCTGTTCGCACAGCACTTCCGTCGGGCAGGCACGCGCGCAGGTGCCACCCATGATATTGGCCGACAGGATGGTTTTGGCCGCTCCGTCCGGATTCCCGGTGCTGATTTTGCGGATGAAGCCCGGAATATCAATTGATGTCGGGCATGCCGTAACGCACGGCGCGTCATAGCAATACAGGCAGCGATTGCTTTCGGCCATGGCCTGCAAGGTGGAATAAGGCGGATGCAGATCGGAAAAGCCGTCATCAGCATCGTTATGGCCAACACCGTGGATCACACCCGATTTCGAAACTTGCTTGCCCTGCAAGATGGTCATGTTTTGTCTCCCTGCCAAAAAGGCGTCCTCTCCTGGCGTCAGCGAGAGACAAAACAAGAATGGCATCCTCAAAAGACCAGCCGCCATGTAAGCCGCAAAGGGCTTCGGATGGATTTATGGCGTATGTGGGCAGGCGGGCCCGCCCAACTCTGGGTCTTCTATCAATGACATTCTTGGCGTATCCGTCCGGCTTACCGCCGAACTGTTTCCCAGTATTCGATCTGCCGCGCTTTTATGGAGTTCGGGTTATTCCCGTTTGATAGCGCGTACAGATGCCTCTCTCTGACCTATACAGCATGTCCAATCCTGATCATTTGGTCAAGATTAAAAATGCACGCAATTAAACTTGCAGTTTCATCCTGCATTTCTGCGCTTTTCATCTTCCGACAGCCGGAAAGCTATAACGAATAGCTGTCCTTGACCGCTTCCATCACGACAAAGGTCGAAGTATGCGAGACATAGGGCAGTTCGGAAATCTTTTCGCCCAGCACACGACGATAATCGCCAATATCGCGGCTGCGCACCTTGATCAGGTAATCAAAGGCCCCGGCGATCATGTGGCATTGTTCGATTTCAGGGACGTCGCGGACAGCCTTGTTAAACGCATTAAGCGCCTCGGTCTTGGTATCGGTCAGGATTACCTGCACAAAGGCGATATGACTGGCCCCCATTTTTTCCGGATGCAGGATCGCGCGATACCCAAGGATATGCTCGCTTTCCTCAAGCCTGCGCAAACGCAACGCACAGGGCGTTTTTGAAAGCCCGACCCGATACGCCAGATCGGTAACCGTTATCCGGCCATTCACCGCCACTTCACGCAGCACGGCCAGATCAATCTTGTCCAAAACACCCATTTGAACCCTCTATTGAAACCTTATTTCCTATCAACTTGGCAATATTAGGTGAAATTACCCAAACATCAAATCAACTTTGGGGAAAATTACTTGTCATAAAATCGTATCATTGGAAAAGGCGACAAGCCGACAAGACCGGATCAAATCCGGCGTAACGGGAGTGAAAAACCGACAACGAACAACCATCGCAAAAAGGGACTTCACCATGTCACAGACACCATCCGTGAAGCCGATCCTGATTGGCTATGACGGGACAGAGGCCGCTGACCGCGCGGTGCAATTTACCGCTAACCGGGCCGCCGCCGAAGGATGCCCGGTTCATGTCATTTACGTTCTTGAATGGTCGCCATACAGCTTTCTGTCGGCCCAGGAACTTGAAGAACGCCATCAACGCCGAACCGAAGAACTTTCCCGTGCCGAGGCCACCCTTGCCCCGGCACTTCGTGTTTTTACCGACCGCAATATTCCCATGACCTACGAGGTCAGATACGGCCATTCCGGCGAACTGATCTGCCAGATCGCCAAGGAAAAGAAGGCGACGCAGATCGTCCTTGGCCGAAAGGGCGGCACAGCCCTTGGCGCGCGATTATTGGGCAGCCTTGCCCTGACTCTGGTTCAGGCCAGTCCCGTGCCCGTCACCGTGGTGCCCTGAACACCACCGGGTTTGCAGTCAAAACATAAAACAATCAAAATCGGAGAGTTCTCATGTCTTGCCAGTACAAAGTCCCGGCGTGGGCCGCGGGTATAACCGCGACTATTTTCCCCTTCATGGCGATGGCGCAGGAAGGGACGCTTGACCAGCGAATCAACGAAACCGTTGCACCGATTTCAAATATCATTGCCG
>CBIHMD010000580.1:0-2386 GCA_966210655.1 uncultured Thalassospira sp. | reverse complement strand
GTGCTCTGCGCTGTGAACTTGATTCTAAGGGTTTTAAAGATAAGAAAGAAGAAGTGATTGAGTTTATTAAGAAGATAAATCTTGATCCGCCACCTTGCATTACCTCGGAGTTGCCAAAAGATGTCTTATGAGCCGCCAAAAATTTGTGAATACGAATTGGCACGTGCAGACCTATTGCATGATGTTCAGGATAAGCTCGTTCATGCCTTTGACGAGGCAGTCGACCTTGAGGGTATAACTGTAACGGTTTTGGCTGATCGATTGGGAAGGCATAAATCGTTCATTAGCAGACGTTTGAAATCGCCTCATAACATGACACTGGAAACACTCTCGGACTTTGCCACGGCTCTTGGTTGTTATGTTGATGTCGAAATCCGTCCTGAGCATGCTCCAGAATATAGAGCCTCAAGCTGGTATATGGCGAAGCCAACCATAACGAAACCGAATAAAGTAACGGTTGCAAAGGCTGACAAAAAAGATTTGTACGTTTTATCCTCAGGGATCTAGTCATGCTTTTTGATACGTTTTGCATCTTCGCTGAAGCCATTGATCAACTAAAAGATGGTCGTATGGTTATTCATGGCGGATATACGCATATGATGTTGGAAGATATTGATCCAAATGCAAATAAGCTTGTAATTGGACTTTGGGTTCGTTTGTTTGAAAAGCCATCTTCAGATTCTAAGGTTGAAATAGAAATACATGCTCCGGGAGAGGATGTTTACGTTGATACGCTTGAAATTCAGATATCAGACGAGTTAGAGGAGGTTGTTGGAGAACAGCGTCCGTTAGTTGCATTTCGGACATTTACCAGGTCCGAGTATGTACCTGTGGAGGAGGGAGACTTTGCGGTTTATGTTTCTGTCGATGGTGAAAAAAAATTCTCGGGTGCAATGTTCGTCGGGTTTTCGTCTTCAGGACTAAAACTAGATGAAGAAGAGAAAATTGAGGAATAAAACAAAAAAAGATAACGGTTTATATTTGGAAGTTCCTTTCAATATTATAGCCATTATCTTTCCCAAACCGCCTCGGCGCACACCCCATCACCCGTTTAAACGCCGTACTGAACGCACTTTCAGACTCATATCCCACCGACAGGGCAATTTCCGAAATCGGCAACCCCGAATGGGTCAGGTGGTCGTCCGTAAGCAGCATCCGCCAGCGGGGCAGATAGGCTATCGGCGGGACGCTAACGAGGTCGCGGAACTGGGCGGCAAAGGCCTAGCGTGACATGCCCGCATGGCGGGCCAGTTCCTTGAGCGTCCAAAGATGGGCGGGGTCCTCATGGATGCAGGCAATCGCGGTTGCGATCTGTTTATCCGATAGCGCCGCGAACCAGTCGGGGATGTTGGGGGGCTTTGGGCCGGTTTCGTTGACCCAGTCACTTTGACCGCTGACTTGCGCATTGCTCAGATGCAGCCGAAGGGCGTGCACCAGCACCGTATGCGCCAGATGTTGCAGCACCAGAAAACCACCCGGTTGCGGGTTGCTTAATTCCTGCATCATCCGTTCGACCGACCAGCGCAGGCTGGACTCATCCTGATCATTTTCGATCCGCGCAATCGACGGGGGCCTCCATCGGCAGATCGGCAGACGACCCCGAAAGCGCAGACGACGCCACTCAAACCGGTCCCAAAACCCGACTTCTCGCAACCGCCGAAACCCGGATAAACCCCGGGCCTTCGCCAACCTCGCCGATCAACCACCATCCGACTTTTGGCCGACGTCGCTCACCTTCCGGCCACGGCAGCAACCTGCCATTCCGGCGTTCAGACAAGGCTCGGGCTTGCGCCAAACTCACCAACAAACGGATTTCGGGCGCACGGTCCTCATACCTGTCAGCCCTGTCCATCGTCGGCGGCCACGGCTTGCTGCTGCCATTGCCATCCTTCCGGCCTTGGCGACACTTCCGGCAACCGGTGAAGCCCGGACACATTTCGGGCGTCCGTCAGTTTGGCCCGCAGACGGACTTCGGGCGTACGGCCCCCATCGGTCCACCGTCTACAGGCCCCAACGCACCGCTGCCCATGCTGCCATTGCCGCCGCTCCCGGCGAATTTAACGCTCCCTTGCCAAAAAGACGCACCTCTCCCGTCATGACAAATGACCGGGTTAGCCCCCTTAATCCTAGGGCAGAACGCCGCCATAATGGCTCCGCCATCCGCCGATCAACATCCTGCGGGTCGCCCCGCCGCCCGCTCTGCGTCTTTGCTGCTGCATCCCGATCACCTCTTTCATCCGCCCCACAACGCAAAAACCCGCAAGGCACAAGGCCTCGCGGGTTTCGGTTCGGGTGCATTTCTCCCGTTGACTTTTCTCTTATGACATAAATAAAAGAACAAATCAAGAACTTTTCGGGAAACTTTATAGGCTGCTTGGCTAAGCCG
>CBIHMD010000579.1:0-2394 GCA_966210655.1 uncultured Thalassospira sp. | reverse complement strand
GCAGGGTGGATACCATCATTTCAACCTGTTGCTTGGCCGCATGACCGGCACCCACCACAGTCTTTTTGACGGCATTGGGTGTATATTCCGTTACCGGAATGCCACTACGTGCTGGCGCCAGCAGCGCAACACCGCGCGCCTGCCCCAGTTTCAGCGTCGAAACAGGATTTTTATTAACAAAGGTTTCCTCGACGGCGGCTTCATCGGGCGTCCAGGTCGCAATCACGTCCATAAGCCCGCTATGAAGCTGATCAAGCCGTTCCGCCAGCGATAGCGTCTGTGTCGAGGTCACGACACCGTTGGCAACATGACGCATCCGGTTGTCTGTAAGGTCGATCACCCCCCAGCCCGTGCGTTGAAGACCGGGATCGATACCAAGAACCCTGACCACGTCGCCCCACCTTATTATTATCAGCAAAATAAAATACGCCCGTCATTCAAAAGGGAATGACGGGCGTAAGCAAGCGTAATCAGTTATCGAGAGCAGCTACGATCTCGTCGGTCCAGTTAACGTTGGTCCAGACGTTCTGCACATCGTCATTATCTTCAAGTGCATCAACAAGTTTCATGATGCTCTGGGCCTGATCAACACTGACATCAGCCTCGGTCACGGCACGGAACACCAGTTTGGCGCTTTCCGGATCACCGAATTTCTCCGTCAGGGCTTCACGCACATTGTTAAGCTCTTCGATCTCGGTTTCGATGATGTGGTTTTCATCATCTGATTCCGCATTAGCAGCACCGGCTTCAAGGGCGGCTTCAAACATTTCGTCCGCACCGGCCTTGTCTGCCGGATAAACGATTTCGCCAAGGCGGTTGAACATGAAGCCGACCGAACCGGTTTCGCCAAGATTGCCACCGCTTTTGGCGAATGCGGCACGCACTTCGGATGCGGTACGATTGCGGTTGTCCGTAAGCGCCTCGACAATGACGGCAACACCCGCCGTCCCGTAACCCTCGTAACGGACTTCTTCATAATTGTCGCCCTCGCCTGCACCGGCCGCCTTTTTAATCGCGCGGTCGATGTTGTCCTTAGGCATGTTCTGCCCGCGGGCGGCGGCAATGGCCGCACGCAAACGCGGGTTACTGTTGATATCATCACTGATTTTCGCCGAAACCGTAATTTCACGGGCGAGTTTGGTGAAGATTTTGGCGCGCTTTTTATCCTGCGCGCCTTTGCGGTGCATGATGTTTTTAAATTGGGAATGGCCGGCCATAACCTGAAACCTGTATTCTTTTCGTGTTGTCGATCAGTGCAAATCGGGCACCGGCCGGTAACTGCGGGATATTCCCGGACAGACCGGTCTCGCGATGATTGCGCGCCAGTCCGGCGGACCGAACCGGACCGGACAAACTGACAGGCAGAAATTTCGACCGCTCCTATATCCTGTTTACGCCTCAAGGTCCAGCTATCCGTCACTGCACGGCCCCCGCCAACCTGCACGCACCAAAGAGGACGGTGAATCAACCGCAACCAGTACAACTTAAAGATTTAATCGTGATTTTTTGTCGCAGAACTGCTTACATCTTGCAGTTCTGCGAATAATATTTCAATAATGTCCTCTAATAAGAAAAAATAACTCTAAAGTATAACTCTCGGGGGTTACGAACCGGGCGACGAAAACAACAAAAGACCCGTTGCCTGATCCAAGAAACCCGGTCGGACACAGAAGCCGCCCGGGGAAAACAGCACAAGAAGGTAGGACAGAATGGGAACTAAGTTCGGGGTCCAAAGCAAACTTTTGATATCGTTTGCCTTGGTTGGCCTGATGGCGGTGGTTTCAGCCGTTGTCGGTGCCGTATCATTCAACAAATTCGGCGAAGCTCTGACAACCATCACCGAAGAAAAACTGCCACCGATTGCCGCAGCACAGGAACTGGCGACCGAAAGTGCGGAAATCGTCGCAATTGCGCCACGTATCGTTGCATCCAATTCCATCGATGAAGAATTGGCGATCAAGGAAGAACTTGATTTCCGCCTGCTGGAACTGGTCAACAAAATCAACCAGATCGAAGCCACAGGCTTCATGCCGGAAGTTTTGACAACGATCAATGACAACCGCAGTCAGTTGCAGGACGCCCTTGGCCAGTTACACACAGTAACCCAGGAACGGTTTGCCATTTCAGCCGAAAAAGCCGAAAAACTGAGCGAGTTTCAGGATCTTGCCAAACGTTATGGCGATACACTGAAACCGGTTCTGTCCTATACCCAGAACGACATCGCGCAGGGCAACGCCTATGCACAGTCGCTGAAGGACGACCCGTCCGCAAAATATACGGCAAGCACGGAAGAAGTTATCGAGAACTTCACAAAAATGAACGACGCGATCACCGCACGTTCACCGGTGCTGGAAATCGAACGTCTCGGTTCGTCCGCATCGAACATGATAATCG
>CBIHMD010000578.1:0-2397 GCA_966210655.1 uncultured Thalassospira sp. | reverse complement strand
GGCTTCAAGATGCAGGCGAAAATGCCCGGGATTCTGATCAATGCGGTCTTTGCGTTGATGTTCGTCGCCAAAGACCATGGTCTGGCAACGCGGCGCACTCGATGATGTAAAGGCCCGGCAGGTCAGGGGCCGGACGTCATAGATCGTGCATCTTTCATCCGCCCCCAGAAGCGGACAGCGTGCGCGCACTTCGGATGTGGTTTTGGCCTGTTCAATGATCCGTGCGGCCTGGCCCAGACGGTCAAGCAATGCCTGCTGTTCATCAGACGGGAACGTCTTGCGGATATGGTCGGCAATCAGGCTTGTGACACCGGGCGGCACCGCAACAAACAGGTGGCAGCACGCGCTGCATCCATCCCGGCAGTCACAATGGGGTTGATGGGGAAAACTGTCACGCAGGGTCCGGGTTGCCGCATCAACCAGCATCATGGCCGCCTGCGCGGCGTCACTGATGGTCGGCGCCTGTTCAATCACACGGGCCAGTTCGGCACGGAAGCCGGGAAACATTTCCTCGTACCGGCGCGACGCTTCTGCGGTCAGCGCACCGGTTTGGGAAATATCACTCGTGATCCGGTCGATTGCGTCGTCAAGTTTCGCCATGACTATGCGATTGCCTTTATCCCGATCCCTGTCCGCAAAACGGCCAGGCTGATATGTCAGAGCGCGATGGCCTTTGTCCCATCATGCTGATTTTGGCACGCTTTTCCAAGTGCATCCTTGGAACCGATGTTCAAGACAAACACCCGCCAGAATTTCCGACCGTTGGCGGTTTCGCCCGATGGCGGATTTGCCAGACGGCGCGGCCAAGCCAAATCCAGCCAGGCCAACCAAGTCCACGCCACGCCACGTCCGACCAATCCCCTCATCACGCCGCTCAGTCGATCACCCTGATCTCTCCGCCGCCCGATGACCGGCAACCTGCCGCGATCCTCCCATGCTGCCTCCGGCACGTGGTTCCGGCTGCCTTTGCCGCGCTGGCCCCTTTGGCGGATATTCCCCGTTTGGCGAACACGAAATCCAAACAGCCGACGGACCTCAGCCAGTCGCACCGGTCGCCCGGACCGCCCCCTCCAGTAGACCCATCTCCCGCCGCTGTTTGCCACCTGCTGCCCAATTCTGCCAGCCGCTGCCGATTGCAATCTCGCTGGCTACCTCGCCACCAAGGCGGACCTCTCCCGTCCTGACCTATCGCCAACGGACCCATCACCAGCCGCTGCTTGCCAAATGCTGCCCAACGCAGCCAGGGCGCTGCCGATTGCAATCTTGCAGCCACTCCGCGAACAAGGCGCACCTCTCCCGTCATGGCCCATCATCAGCCGCCGCTTGCCAGATGCTACCCGGCGCAGCCCAGCCGCTGTCGATCACAATTTTACCGGTTGCATTGCCAACAAGGCGCACTTCTCCCGTCTTGACCTTTGGGTGACCTTGGGGTGACCTTGGGGTGGGTTAGGACACGGGCGCAAAACCTCCGTAATGGCTTTTCCACCCGCCGGTCATCATCCGGCGATGTTGCCGCCGGATCGGTCTGTCTTTGTGCTGCTGCATCATCATCACTTTCATCTGGCCCGAAACGCCAAAACCCGCAAAGCGAATCACGCTTTGCGGGTTTTGGTCCGGGCGCTTTTGTCCCGTTGACTTTTCTTTTCTATCAGAATAAAAAGAACAAAGCAAGAACTTTTTGAGAATCCGCACAAAAAAATCACCGGCCAGAATTTCCGACCGGTGAAGGAGTTTGGCTGTCTGCAAGACAGCAGGGAGACACGGGAAAACGAAACAGAGTGTGCAGTTATCCGTTGGCAGATTTTCCGGACGGGGTTGCAAAGGTATCGGCATAGTCCTTGCGCAACTGGGCCTTCTGGATTTTGCCCATGGTATTGCGCGGCAATTCGTCGAGCATCCAGATGCGTTTGGGCACCTTGAATTTCGCAAGCTTGTCCTGGGTGCGTTTGATGATCGCCTCGGCATCGGGCTTGGCACCCTTGGCCGGGACGATCACACCGGCAACCGCTTCGCCGAAATCGGGATGCGGCAGGCCAAAGATCGCGACTTCCTCGACCTCGTCATATTCAGCGATGATTTCCTCGACTTCCTTGGGATAGACGTTGAAACCACCCGAAATGATCAGATCCTTGTCGCGCCCGACGATGGTGACATAACTGTCTGCGCCGATGGTCGCGAGGTCGCCGGTGATAAAGAACCCATCCTTGCGAAATTCCGATGCGGTTTTTTCCGGCATCTGCCAGTAACCCTTGAAAACGTTGGGTCCGCGAACTTCAAGCACGCCAATTTCACCGACCGGCAAAACATTGCCATCCTTGTCGCAAACCCGTGCCTCGATCCCCGGAAGGGTCGGGCCGACCGCCCCCGGACGGCGTTCGCCATCCAGCGGGTTTGACG
>CBIHMD010000577.1:0-2398 GCA_966210655.1 uncultured Thalassospira sp. | reverse complement strand
AGCAATCATCGCGCGCGCCTTATCATTCAACGTGCTTTCCAAATCCGTATTCAAACCGGCTTGGGGCGAAACCGGGGCCAGTGGATCGCGGACGAATTCGAAATCACGCAGATGGATATATTGCGGGCAGTTGCCATAGCTGTGCCCGACCCGGATTGCGAAACTGCTATCAGATGAACGCGCGATCGTGCCATTCAGACGGTTGCGGCGTCTTGTGTGCAGTTCAATCCCGATCATGCCAATTGCCTTGCCATCATCCATCCCGGCATCTGCTGGGTCGGTCGGATCGCGCGGGATATTGACCGCAAGCTGATAGGGATCGGGCGCATGCAGAAAACCGGGATGGCTGGCACGAAGGGTAGCCCACACATCGCCATTGTCTTCGACCGCACCAAACACCGCAAAGGGCAGTTGCGGGTAAAACTGGCGATGCTGTTCGATCAGGTGGTCGCGCAGAACACGTTTGCCAACTTCGGCCATCCGGGCATCGACCCCGACCAGCTTCTGCATGTGAATTTCACCTTCGTGCCACGGGCTGTTGGTGTCCGTGCCGGACGGGGTGAATTGCAGGGGGGCAGATGATGGAGCTAGCGTGTTCATGGCAGTTTCCTCCGCGACAAAAGTAAGGGGAAGGGGCGGTATGTCAGACCGCCGTTCGCAGTCCTGCAACCGTTTGTTCGAACGGCACGAAACCGGGAAGGGCTTCGACCCGTTTCAGCCAGGCGCGCACATTGCCATAGGCGGCAAGGTCAACATTGCCTTCGGGCGCATTGGCGATATAGCTGTAAAGCGCGACATCGGCGATGGTCGGGTGATCGAGTGCAATCCAATCATTGTCTGAAAGGGCGGCATCAATCTGGGCCAGAATGGCATGGGCGCGTGCAATGACTTCATCGGCATTGAACGGGGCATTGAATACTGTGACCAGACGGGCGGCGCAGACGCCATAAGCGATCTGGCCTGCCGCGATTGACAGCCATTTCTGAACCTTGGCGGCACTTTCGGCATCTTCGGGCAGCCAGTCGGTCGCGCCCTGTTTCTTGGCAACATAGGTCATGATGGCGATGGAATCCGAAATGACCACGTCGGCGTCCTCAAGCACAGGGACCTGACCCAGCGGGTTCAGTTTCAGGAATTCCGACGATTTATGGGCGCCGTTGGGTAGATCGACCGTGACGACATCATGATCAACGCCCAGAAGGCTTAGAAACAGGTGGGCGCGATGGGCATGGCCCGAGAGGGGGAAATAATGCAGCTTCATTGTTCCAAGTCCTTCTTCGAATATGAGGTTGATGTGATGCCGCCCACTGTGATTGTTTCTTCTGAATTGCGGAATATGGTTTTCGGGGAATTCATTATTCCATAAAGTGGAATTTTGTGTTGAGGGCAGGAAAAGCACCATGGACCGATTTCAGGCGATGAGGATTTTTGTGCGCGTTGTCGAAGCGCAAAGCTTTGCTGGGGCGGCGCGAGAGTTGGGATCAAGCCCGCCCGCCGTCACACGTGCAGTCGCGTTCCTGGAGGAAATCACCGGTGCCCGGCTTTTGACCCGGACAACGCGGTCTGTGACGCTGACCGAGCCGGGGGCGCAATATTATGACGATTGCAAACGGTTGCTTGGCGATCTGGACGAAGCCGAAGCCGCAGCAGGTGGTGCTTATGCCAGACCAAGCGGGACACTGACGGTTACAGCCTCGGTTCTGTTCGGGCAGATGTATGTGTTTCCGATAATGACCGAATTCCTTGATCTTTATCCCGAGATGCGCGGGCGGACACTTTTGTTTGATCGCATTGTCAATATTGTCGAGGAAGGCATCGATCTTGCTGTTCGTATCGGGCAAATGGCAGATTCATCAATGAGCGCAATTAAGGTGGGGACGGTGCGGCGTATCCTTTGCGGATCGCCCGGCTATTTCGCGCGGCATGGCAGACCAAAGGTGCCGACAGATATCGGGGCGCACAATGTCATCGCGTTTACCGGTTCATCTACGCCGTTGGACTGGCAGTTTGGTGGTGATCAAAAAATCAGCCTTTCGGTGACGTCGCGATTGCAAACCAATTCGATTGAAGCCGCCCGCAATGCGGCGATTGACGGATGGGGACTGGTGCGCATGTTATCTTATCAGGCTATCCCATTTATCGAAGCCGGATCGCTTGAGGTGGTTCTGGAAGAATATGAACCCGAACCGGTCCCTATTCATATCGTCCATCCCGAAGGCCGTCATGCCCCGGCAAAGGTCCGGGCCTTTATCGATCTGGCGGTGGATCGCCTGCGTTCGGATAAGCGGATCAATTAGCGCATCGTTTCAACCATAACGCGTGATAGGATCGGGCGCGGTATTATCGGGGATGTGACGTCAGGCAGGGATCAGGGTTTGGGGATTTTACCAGCACGGGT
>CBIHMD010000576.1:0-2399 GCA_966210655.1 uncultured Thalassospira sp. | reverse complement strand
CGCGGCAGGTCGGACTTTGCCATTTTCAGCAATTCACGCGGATCAGCTTCGCAACGCGCGATCTCGTCTTTGGTCAACTGACCATTGGCAACCGGATCAAGGCCGACAATCCCCTGATTGACATCGCCATCGGCGATGGCCTGAATTTCCAGTTCGTGCAACTCGGTAAAGGCTGCAATCTGCCGGAACGACAAGCCGGTATTGTCGATAAGCCATACGGCCGTTGCTTTGGGCATGAGGGGCTGAGCCATAATTCCTCCTGTTTACTCTTTCTTTCTCTGGAGACCGGCGATGGGATGAACCCCAAATACGCGGGAATATCTGCCCCAGAATATAATCTGTTTTGGTGTTCCGGCAACGCAGCAAAGGCAACCCGAAGTGAGTGCCGCGCGTCGCTGGAACCGCCACAGCGCTCTTTTCGATCAATGTGCGGTTAAAAGCAACAATCTGTTGCAGGTTATCGAAAAGAATATTTCTTTGCGACCCGCAATCGAAGGCCTGTTGCCGGGAAAGGGTGAAGTCGATGGTGATCGATATGTCTTCAACCCGCATCCGTAAACGATCAAGGGACTTCCAGTACCACTTTTCCAACATGTGCGCCACCCTGCAAAATCTCGTGCGCCTGTTGGGCCTGATCCATCGGCAGGGTTTGGTAAATGACCGGCCTGATCGTGCTGCTTTCAAATAGCGGCCAGACCTGCTGGTGAAGTTTGCCTGCGATTGCGCCCTTGTTGGCGACCGGCTGGGCACGCAGGGTTGATCCCATCAGGGTCAGGCGTTTTAACAGAAGCGGGGTAAAGTTGGTTTCGGCCTTTGGTCCGTTCAGGAACGCAATGATCAGGATGCGGCCTTCCATCGCGGCGGCCTTGAAATTGCGACCGACATAATCGCCCGCCACCATATCAAGGATGACATCCACCCCCTTGCCACCGGTTGCGGTTTTTACCTCTTCGACGAAGTCCTGCGTTTTGTAGTTGATGGCAACATCCGCCCCAAGGTCCAGACAGGCCCGGCATTTTTCATCGGTGCCTGCTGTTGCCATGACGCGTGCGCCAAATGCCTTGGCAAGCTGGATCGCGGTTGTGCCGATCCCCGATGTCCCGCCATGGACAAGGAATGTTTCGCCCTGTTTCAGCCCGGCCTTGTCGAACACATTGTGCCAGACGGTAAAGAAGGTTTCGGGAAGGGATGCGGCTTCTGTCATGGAAAGACCGGCCGGGACGGCCAAGCATTGCGCGGCGGGGACGGCGGCATATTGGGCATAACCGCCGCCGGTGACCAGGGCACAGACGCGATCACCGATTTTCCACGTCGTGACATCGGGGGCGGTGGCGACAATTTCGCCTGAAAGCTCCAGCCCCGGAATTTCCGATGCGCCGGGTGGCGGCGGATACATTCCGGCCACCTGCATCAGATCGGGGCGATTGACCCCGGCGGCATGAATACGTACCAGAACCTCGCCACCCGCGATGGTGGGGACAGCAACCTTGCCCGCGGCAAGATGCCGGTTCTCGCCGTCGATACGGATTTCGATTGCCTGCATGTCTTTGGAAAGGTTTGGGGCAAGGTCTGGCAAGGTCATGACAAAACTCCATGGCGAATGATAAGTTCGGTCACTATGTAATAGCGGGAAAAACGCCAAGGGCAAAATGTCAAAGGAGGATCACTGTGGAAGAAGACGACCTGAAAAAACCTTTGGCCGCGATGTTCGGCCTGCC
This sequence comes from uncultured Thalassospira sp., assembly GCA_966210655.1. Lineage (GTDB taxonomy): Bacteria > Pseudomonadota > Alphaproteobacteria > Rhodospirillales > Thalassospiraceae > Thalassospira. The sequence goes on along the minus strand of CBIHMD010000576.1, from coordinate 681 downwards.
GCGGAACCTTGACGGAATGTCGGTTGAGAACCTTGTCGATTATCGATCCGCACTTGAACAGGAACTGGTGCGCGTTGACGCGGCAATGGAGCATCGCAATGGCGTGCGTGCCGGGGCAGAGGCGCTTTTCAAGAACTGACGGGACGGGTGCGCCAAAACCTTAAACGTGAGGGTGTATTTTTAAACCTCCGGTTAATTGAATCTTAAACTTCCCGTCTTATATATGAGTAGTGGGCCAGAGTTTGGCCCCTTGTCGAACGTGATGTTTCGATGCCTCCCTGTTAAACTGAACCGCCCAAATTCAGGGCGGTTCTTTTTATGTTTTCGCCTTCTACGTACTGTTTATACGTATTTCGGTACGTATTAATACGTACTGTCATATTTCCGACATTTATTACCTTGACCCCTTGCCAACCGCTGGCTAGAGTTCGGCCACAAACAAGATCAAGAATAACAAAAAAGTCCGGCAAGTTTAGCAGGTTGAGGCAAGGCCGCCCTTTGGGGCGGTCTTTCTATTTCGGGGCAAATTCAGGCAGATGCTTGAAGCCCGGTGTCCGTTTCCCATATAAGCGGTATGGCAGACAAGGATCACCCGACCCGGATCGGGCACCCCTATCAGAGCAACTTCGCGATCATCCCGTTGTCGCGGACCTATGATGAGGCTTTCACCCTGTTGGTGGA
>CBIHMD010000575.1:0-2403 GCA_966210655.1 uncultured Thalassospira sp. | reverse complement strand
GTAAATCGCCAGATACAGAAATGCACATAGCGCAATCAGATCGACACAGAACAGGACCGTGCGCTGCACGGGCATCGGCGTGTTAAGGATAAACATCCCGATGCCGATATGTTCGCGCCGCGCAATCCCGGCCGACACCGCCAAAAGAGCAGCCCAGATCATCAGGTAGCGTGCGAGTTCTTCGGGCCAGGGCAGTTGCCAGTGGAAAATGTAACGATCAATCACGCCCAGCCAGACATCCAGCACAAGGGCCAGCATCAGGACGGCAATCACACGTTCGACCACCCAGTTTAGCGACCGGCTGATCATTGCGGCTGTGGTTTCAACACGGCGCAGCGCCATCTTGCTTATCTCTCCACTGATTGAATGTTTTATGTAATTTTTCTACATCGTGAGGATATTTTTGTAGCTTGTCTACATATTTTTAAGTCATAATTGCAAATACCACCACGAATGCCCGCAAACAATGACATTATAGGTAGTTAAACTACATTTTTGCCTGTATTATTTGGACCACACACCCAAAACCACCGGAAGACAACAACGGCGACCAAACAATTCAGCAATCAACGCCCTACCCGCTTTACGGTTAAATCCGGCAGGTCGGATAATCTCGGGATCAAGATCGAAGCTATCGCCTGCAAACCGAAAAAGTGATATTTATCAGCGGGGTGCCGACAACAGCACCTCATATTCGAGAATGATCGGAACGCTCGCATGCAACCTACTGTCGATATCATCAGCCTCCTGCGTCGAAAGGCCGGAACCTTTCCCGCACGTGAACAGCGGGTTGCCGACTACGTTCAGGATCACCTGCAAGACGTCACCACCATCGCCCTTTCCGATCTTGCGCAAAACGTTGGCGTCAGCGAACCGACCGTGATCCGGTTTTGCCGGACCCTTGGCTGTGACGGATTTCGCGATTTCAAAATACGACTGGCACAGAACCTTGCGGTCAGCATGCAATATCTGGCACCCGAAGACCTTGCCGACGATACAACTGCCGCCGACGTGCTTTCCAATCACGTGCTGGGCGTGATTGTCGATAATCTGCGCTTGCTGCGCGAACAGCTTTCAAGCACCGAAATCGACAAGGCTGCCGATATTCTGGCCAATGCCCGCCAGATCGCCTTTATGGGTGTTGGCGGCGGCTCCACGACGGTTGCCTTTGATGCCGCCAACCGTTTCTTCCGCCTTGGCATTCCCGCACAGGCCCAAAGTGATGGCTACCTTCAGCGCATGCTGGCCTCCACCTTTGGCGAGGAAGATGTGCTTTTTGCCATCTCCACCAGCGGTCGCCCGACCGAACTGATCCACAGTGCCGCCATTGCCCGCCAATATGGCGCAAAGGTCATCTCCATGACCCACCCGCAAAGTCCGCTTGCCGCCGAAAGCGACCTTGTGATTGGCATTGATATGCCTGAAAACCCTGATATTTATAAGCCAACGGCCACCCGGCATGTTTTTCTGGCAACCATCGATATCATTGCCACTGCGGTTGCCCGGCGGACGCCGGACCGAACGCTTGAAAAACTTCGCCGGATCAGGTCATCTTTGCTGACTCTCAATCCGCCGACCGGTCGTCAGCCTATCGGCGACTGATCACGCCACCATCCCCATCGAGGCCCCAATGACCCGTACTGCCTTTATCGGCGAATGCATGATCGAGCTTGCCGGAACATCCCCCGGCAGCATTTTTGGCACGGCCAATCTCGGCTTTGCCGGTGATACGCTTAATGGCGCGACCTATATGGCACGCACTGCCCGCCTGCTTGCAACGCCTGATACCGATGTTTCCTACATCACGGCACTGGGGACAGATCCCTACAGCGACGCGATGATTGCCGCCTGGCAGAAGGATCAGATCGACACAGTGCTGGTCCGCCGGATCGACGGTGCCCTGCCCGGCCTTTACGCCATTCAGACCGACGAAACCGGTGAACGCAGCTTTTCCTACTGGCGCAACAATGCCGCCGCGAAACAGATGCTTCAGGGTGGCCACGATGCCGTATTGCGCGATGCGCTTCGCGGGTTTGACTGCCTTTATCTTTCGGGGATCACGCTTGCCATTCTCTCGGATGCAGATCGCAAAACCCTGATCGACATCGCTGCAAACTTCACCAAGCAGGGCGGCAAAGTCTGCTTTGATACCAATCATCGTCCGCGCCTTTGGGCCGATCAGGACGATGCAATGGCAACCTATCTGGCGATTGCCCCGTATTGCCACACCGTCCTGCCAACATTTGATGACGATAGCGCACTGTTTGGCGATGCAACGCCCTCTGCCACCGCCAAACGCTGGCATTCGCTGGGTGCGGACGAGGTTGTTGTTAAATGCGGTGGTGAACCAACCTTTTATTCGATCAGGGACGGCGAAACCGGCACCGTCACGCCGCCCAGGGT
>CBIHMD010000574.1:0-2408 GCA_966210655.1 uncultured Thalassospira sp. | reverse complement strand
GTTTAACACTTATCCATCCATTGCCGTACAAAATGAAAAGAAAACCGGGCATGACCGGAACCAAGAAGCCGATCATGCCCGAGCGGCATTGGTCACGCCGCCTCAACCACGTAAGGGGTCGGGGTAGTGCCGAGACGATGCGCCATGCCGTTTTCTTCAAGGAAGTTTTTCAGTTCGCCAAACCGCATTTGGTAGGTTTCCTCGAAATGGCCGAAATCTGCCTGATCCCAAGCTTCTTCGAAGGAAAACTTGTCGATATAGCGACCGTCGACATGCGGAATGCCAAGCGTTTTGACAAACTCGCGGGTCCGCGTGTCATAGGTGATGTAAAGGGCTGGCACCTCATTGGCCAATGCCAGAAGATTGCCGTGCAAACGGAACCCGGTCACAGCATCAAGATGTTGTTCGGCCTGCTCGAAATCCGCCACCGTCTCGAATACTGCGAGTGACGATTTATAAATTTGCAGTAGCGGATCCGTCTCACCGTATAACCAGCCTTCCGTGATGAGCTGATTGACGGCCTTTGACATCACTTCATCCGCATTGGCAATCTGGTTGCAGCGCGCATAGAAGATCGCCTTTTCTTCCAGCTCGCCGGCACAAAGAAGTTCGGTTTGATATCGTTCAGCCAGTGTCCGAATTAGATACCGTTGAAACATGACGCATCTGGGTGTTTTACGCCGCAGTGTAAAGCCGAGCTTTTTGATATCGGTCGACTTGAGGCGCGGCAGGGTCAGTTTTGGTTTGCAGTGTCGAAATGCCGTAGGACACCCAAAAATACGAACATTTTTGATACCGATCGAGTTCAACGCTTTTTTTGAAAGATGGCCTCGCACACCAAGAGTTGCCGAGCGATGCGAAACGACTTGCAAAAAGCGTTTGGTCGATTCATTGACATATTCTTCCGAATTATCAGGGGTCTGCACACCGATCCCGAATGCGATAACCGGAACCTTGGTCTGCTCCAGAACACGTGTGATCGGATCCCATTGACCATTGGTATGGATATAGTTCGAACCACGCAAAAAGATGTAGTCGAGCTGATTGATATTCTCGACCTGAGCCGGTGTCAGGTCGCCGGTGGCCGGGGCGTAGATGGGTTGCAGTTCAGCGTAATCGAGAATTCGCAGGGACGAATCATAGACAAAGCAATCACCGATATTGCTGAAATGGCGCGTTGATTTTTCGGGGGAACCGAAGTTATGCGTTACCACTCCTACATTCTCGACAACTCTGCCTGCTGGCATAAGAACGCCGATACGGGGCTTACGGCCAGTAGAGAGGGTTTTCTGGCTCATTTCTGGTACTCCTGCTGTGGCGGTTCGGGTCGTTTTCGATCCTTCTGAACCGCTTGCTCGTAATGGACGTTTCCTCCCTTCTTGGCGCTTGGGTGTTATGCGGCGTCGACTACCTGACGGGTTTTGAGGCTTTCCTCCCAATCAAGGGCGTGACGCACAATCATTTCAAGATCATCATGTTTCGGCACCCAGCCGAGTTTTTCGCGAACGCGATCCGCACCCGCAATCAAAGCCGCCGGGTCACCCGGACGACGTTCGGCAAGTTTGACCGGGAAATCGATACCCGAAACTTCCTTGACTGCCGAAATCACTTCCTTGACAGAGAAACCGCGACCGTAACCGCAATTCATCACATCGCTTTCGCCGCCATTTTCCAGATATTCCAGTGCAAGCACATGCGCATTGGCGAGGTCGGAAACATGGATGTAATCTCGAATGCAGGTGCCATCCGGGGTCTCATAATCCTCGCCATAGATTTCCAGATGCGAACGCACACCGGTCGCGGCCTGGCTGGCGATTTTGATCAGGTGAGTAGCCTTGCGTGACGTCTGCCCTGCCCGTCCTTTGGGATCGGCACCGGCAACGTTGAAATAACGCAACGCGACATAATTCATGTCATGGGCAACCGATGCATCCGCCAGCATCTTTTCCGTCATCATTTTCGACGTGCCATAAGGCGAAATCGGTTTTGACGGGAAGTCTTCAAGGATCGGGGTTTTGGCAGGTTCACCGTAAACACCCGCAGTCGAGGAAAAGATGAAATGCCGGATGCCGGCGTCAACAGCAGCCTGTGCCAAAGCACGGGAATTGACCGTGTTGTTATAGTAATAATCGAGCGGATAAACGACCGATTCCGGCACGATGATCGATCCGGCAAAATGCATGATCGCCGTCACATCATGATCGGTGATGACATTGCGAACCAGTTCATAATCGCCGCAATCGCCTTCAACAAAGGCGGCTCCGGCCGGAACGGCCCAGCGATGCCCCTGACTGAGATTATCGAGGATGACGACCTTGCGCCCGGCATCCAGAAGTGCAAGCGCTGCGTGGCTACCGATATAACCTGCGCCACCCGTTACAAGTACAGTCATTGCCGTGTCTCCTTGT
>CBIHMD010000573.1:0-2417 GCA_966210655.1 uncultured Thalassospira sp. | reverse complement strand
GGTATATTTCGTGGTACAAAGTTTTGCTTCTGCTGATCAGGAAGAACATCAGAAGCATATCTGGCAATGTCGCCAGGTTCCAGAACGGCATGATGCCGTTTGAGCTATCCATGTAGGAGATATAAAATGGCTCTCAATATCATTTCCAACTATGCTGCCAACGTTGCGCACCGTAACCTGTCTGCTTCAGACGAAGCAGCAACACGTTCCCTGTCGAAACTGTCGTCGGGTACCCGTGTTGTTTCTGCTCGTGACGATGCCGCTTCGATGGCAATCGGTGCCCGTCTGAACGCAACCACCCAGGCGCTTAAAACGGCAACCGTCAACGTTGGCCAGGCTAACGCGATGCTGCAGATTGCCGATGGTTCCATGGCGACCATCGATGATGTTCTCGTTCGTATGAAAACGCTGGCAACCCAGGCTGCTTCCGGCAACCTGTCAGACACCGAACGCGGCTTCCTGAACGATGAATTCGGTCTTCTGCAGGAAGAGATTGATCGTGTTGCGTCCTCGACCAACTTCAACGGCATTCAGTTGCTGGGTGATGGTGGCGACGTTGATATCGACTTTGCTACCGTTGGTGCCGGTACTGGTGCAGACCTGAGCAATGCCAACGGTTTCTCCGGCTTTGCGATTACCGACAACAACTTCTGGGCTACAGACACCAACGACGACCTGACCGATAACAACTTCGCAATTGATATCACTCAGGGCCCCGGCAACTCGGTTATCATGACCGTTACGGCGGACATCGAAGGTACGGCAACCACCCAGAGCTTGGACATCACCAGCTATCAGTCTACCGGGGACAACGAAGTTGGCGTCGGCCAACAGGCAAGCCTGAACTTCGACGAGCTCGGCCTATCCATCTCGCTCAACTCTGGCATTACGGCTGTTGTTGATGCGGCTGTTGGCGGAACGGCATTCGGTGAAGCCGCTAACGCTGGCAACGGCACCATTTCCATGCTGGCTGACAACGGTCAGCGCTTCAGTGCTGGTGTCGATTTCCAGATTGGGTCGAACAATACTGCTTCTGATCGCCTGTCGATCACGTTAAGCCGTGTTGACCTCGAAAGCCTTGGTATTGATGGCGACGATATCAGCACTCAGGCTGGTGCCCAGACTGCAATTGAAAACGTCAACTCGGCGATTGATACCCTGCAGGCTGCCCGTGCGTCGATCGGTACGTTCCAGAACCGCCTCGACTTCGCTGGCCAGAACTTGGCAACCACCCAGGAAAACACCGAATCTGCCCGGTCCGTTTTGCTCGACCTTGATGTCGCGTCTGAAATGACCGCCTTCACTTCGAAGCAGATTCTGGTGCAGTCCGGTGTCGCCATGCTGGCACAGGCTAACCAGATGCCGCAGAACCTGCTGCGTCTGCTGCAGTAATCCGGATATCCGAGGAAGGATGGGAGCTAACCTCCCATCCTTCATCCGGATTATCCTTTGCCGCAAAGGCGGCATAGGAGGGTCAGATGGAAATCGTAATCGGCGCATATCAATCCCAGCGTTCTTCCGGCTCTTCGTCGGGTCCTGCTCTTTCTGCGTCACACAATGCGACAGGCCAGTCTGCATCAATAAAAAGTGCGGCCACATCTTCTGACGCAAATCATCATCAGGCCGATGCCGGACACAGACTTCAACAGGCACTGGCCAAGCTCGACATTCCCGAACTGTCCGACGATAATTCGCGTATCGAACTGAACTTCAATCAGGATACCGGTCGGGTTATCGCCAAGGTTACGGACCGTTACAGCGGTGAAGTTCTTCGGGAAATTCCGTCCAAGGAACTCCAACATCTTTTCGCGCAAATTCGCGAATATCTTGGCAGTGTCGTGGACGAAGAAATCTGATTTAGCATTTGGGCCTTTCGGAAAAGGCACGCTTCTTGCGTAAAAGATCGTGTTCAGGCAAGACGTGTAAAAGTTGCCGACCGACAAAGCCCAGGGAGCAAGGCAAATGAGCGGCGTAAACCTTAATAACATCTATGTCGGAGAGAACGGCCGAATTCAGCTTTCGGGTGGCTCTTCGAATATCGATTTCGTCGATGTTGTCGACAAAATGATCGCCGCACGTCGCATCCCTGCAGATACCCTTGAAAAGCGCGTCGAAGCCAACGATGAAAAGCTTGCCGCGTTAAAAGAATTGCAGACCCTTGTCGGCACGCTCAAGGATGCGATGGCCAACCTTTACGGGGCCACAAGCTTCGATAAGTCGAAAAACATCTTCGAAGCCAAACAGATTTTCGCATCCGCCTCGAACGGTGCAGGTACCGCATCCCCTGTCGGGCAATTGATGGGTGTAACTGCCAAAAATGCGGCCGCAGCCGGTACTTATAGGTTCGAGATCAGTCAGGTCGCATCCAAGCTCAAGATCGCCAGCTACACCCAGGCCGTGAACCCGACGGACGATGC
>CBIHMD010000572.1:0-2421 GCA_966210655.1 uncultured Thalassospira sp. | reverse complement strand
GGTCATAGGCATCAAGGTGATGTTCGATCACACCTTCACAACCCCAACCCGGGTTGCAACCGGCAAGGTCGGCTTTGCCGTCGTCATTGTTGTCAAAAATCTTGGCAATTTCCGGATCGGACAACTGGCTGATATTGGTGATGTTGTATTCATCAGCCGTCTTCTTGTCGATCAGGTAGCCCTGCAACGCGCCCGGTGAATAAACACCTTCGCGATAGATTTTCTCGTCGCCACCGGCTGCCTTGTAGAAATCGGCATGCAACGGATTCCAATGATCAGCCAGGAAAGTTGCATCACCATTGCCGATGGCAACGTGGCCCGCAGCGTATTCGATTTCCTGGATGTCCTTGACGTCATAGCCAAGTTCTTCAAGCGCCTTCATTACCAGAACGGTCTGGAATGTTTCTTCGGCGATAGAACTTTTAAGCGGCTGAACCTCAACGCCTTCGCCCGGCTTCATATCGTCGGCAAAAGCAGTGCTGCTGATCAGAAGCGAACTGGTCACAGCAATGGCCGCACCGGTGGAAAGTTTTTTCAGGATCGTCATTAGCTTCTCCTTGTTGGTTGTTACGGGCAGTTTGCTGCCCTTGTTTTCAAACCGTGGTGACGGTTATTTTTTGCCCATAAGAGAGCGGATAAGTGCGGCCGGGCCGCTTTCATACCAGTGGCGCGTGCCTTTGCTGCGTTGGTCCTGCCCCAAGGCTTGGGTCATGCGATCAAGCACGATGGCCAGAAGAACAATGCCGACACCGCCAACCGTGGCGAGCCCCATGTCAAGGCGACCAATGCCGCGCAAAACCATCTGACCAAGGCCGCCAACCGCGATCATCGAGGCGATCACCACCATCGAAAGGGCGAGCATCAGGGTCTGGTTCACACCGGCCATGATTGTCGGCATGGCCAGCGGCAACTGCACACGGAACAGAAGCTGTTTCGGGCTGGCACCAAATGAACGTGCCGCTTCGACCAGATCGCCAGGCACCTGCCGGATGCCAAGGATGGTCAGGCGGATCAGCGGGGGCAGGGCAAAGATGATGGTCACGACCACGCCCGGTACATTACCGATACCAAACAGCATCACAATCGGCACAAGGTAAACAAAGGCGGGTGTCGTTTGCATCGCATCAAGGATCGGGCGCGCCGTGTTTGATGCCCGCTCGTTGCGTGCAAGCCAGATACCGGTCGGCAGACCGATAATCACACAGAACAGAACCGATGTGATCACAAGCGACAGGGTCACCATGGCTTCGGACCATGCGCCGATCAGGCCAACGGCTATCATCGAAATCAGCGTTCCGATGGCAAGGCGACGGCCCGCCACCTGCCATGCAATAAGCGACAAGATAACAATGACGATAATCGCCGGGGTTGCCTGCAAACCGGTTTCCACACCTGACAGAACAGCATCAATCGGCCAGCGGATCGCCTGAAATATACTGCGGAAATTATCGACAATCCATTCCAGTCCCTGATTGACCCAGATATCAAGTGGAATGACCGCATCGTGAAACGGATGAAGGATATCAAAATGATGTTCCGGGGCAGGGGCAGTATTGGAAAGCCAGTCGCCCGCAGTATCAGAGGCACCACCGCCACCCCAGGGATTCGATGCGCCGCCCTGAGCGGCATCGGCGGCACCCGATGTGGTGGCATCTTTTGCTGCGTTTGCCGCCCCGGTATCGGTGGCAGCCCCCCATGGATTGCTGTTATCAGCCATTTGCGCCATCTCCTTCGCGGTCGAGAGTCGCCAAAAGATTGGCCCTGTTGATTACGCCCAGATATTTGCCGTTTTCATTAATGACCGGTACGCCACAAGGTGTATGGGCTACGGTTCCGATCAGATCGGAAAGCTGCGTGTCATGGGCAACAGCGTTGATATCCGGCAGGAACGCTGCGGAAAGTTTGTCTGCGCCGGACTTGATCGCCTGATCGACGCTTTCGACGGAAATAATCCCGTGAAAATCAAGCTTGTCGCCAACGATATAGCCATATTCACGGTCTTCGTTGCGCAGGCGGTTAAGGGCTGTTTTAAGGCCAACACCTTCGCGTTCGATCACGGTAACCTGACGTTTTACGACGATATCCTTGGCCGTCAGAATGGTCGAAACATCAACCCCCCGGAAGAAGGACTTGACGTAATCATTGGCTGGATTGTTAAGGATTTCCTCAGGCGTTCCGACCTGAACGACAATGCCGCCTTCCATGATTGCGATCCGGTCACCGATGCGCATCGCTTCATCCAGATCGTGCGAGATAAAGATGATGGTGCGCTTGTGTTCACGTTGCAGGGTCAGAAGCTCGTCCTGCATTTCGGTGCGGATCAGCGGATCAAGGGCGGAAAAGTCTTAGTACATCAGCATCACGGATGGATCGTTGGCAAGGGCGCGGGCAAGGCCGCCGCGCTCCTGCATGCCCCCCGAC
>CBIHMD010000571.1:0-2425 GCA_966210655.1 uncultured Thalassospira sp. | reverse complement strand
CGGTGAAACACGCACCCTGCCGCTTGCGATCTATACCGCGATCCAGACACCGGGCGGTGAACTGGCCGCCGCACGCCTTGCGGCCATTTCCATCGGACTTGCCCTGATCGGGCTTCTGCTTTCGGAATTTGCCATGCGCCATATTCGCAAAAGGGCCCGCGCATGAGCATCACCGTCGATATCCGCCACAAAATCGGCAAGCTGGACCTGCATGCACAATTCGACATTGCCGAACCCGGCATTACCGCCCTTTTTGGCCCATCGGGCAGCGGTAAAACCACCATCATCAATGCAATTGCCGGGTTGCTGCGCCCGGATCGGGGGCGGATCACCATCCATGACCACCCTGTATTTGACAGCACACAACGGAGCAATCTGGCTCCGCGCAGGCGCCGGGTCGGTTATGTGTTTCAGGATGCCAGACTGTTCCCGCATCTGAGTGTCGCGGCCAACTTGTTTTACGGCCATAAACGCTGCGACCGGCCAATGACCAAGGCCGCCTGTGATGATGTCATCGCGATGCTCGGTATCGGCAGTCTGCTATCGCGCCGCCCCAACCTTCTTTCCGGCGGCGAGAAACAGCGTGTCTCGCTGGGCCGGGCATTGCTGGGCAACCCGGAAATCCTGCTGCTGGATGAACCGCTCTCGGCCCTTGATCAGGGCCGCAAGAACGAGATTATCCCCTATCTGGAAAATCTGCGCGACGCGCGGCAATTGCCGATCCTTTATGTCAGTCACGCGATTGATGAAGTCGCCCGTCTGGCCGACCATATGGTGGTGATGGATGGCGGCAAAACGCTTGCCAGCGGATCGGTGTTTGACATGCTGGGCCGCACCGACCTTGCCCCGCTTGCCGGGCAGTTCGATACGGGCACCGTGCTTCCGGCCACGGTCAAAAGCCGCGACCCGCAGGGTGTCATAAGCTTCCTTGACTGTGCCGGGCAACGATTTGTCGTGCCCTTCCTTGGCAAGAAACCCGGAAGCCCGGTGCGCCTGCATATCCGCGCACGTGATGTGATGATCGCCCAAACGGCCCCGACCGGGATCAGTGCCAATAACGTCCTGCCGGTAACGATCCGCGACATCGCCGATAATGGCGGCGATACGCTGGATGTCACGCTGGGGCTGGGGCATGACGATACCGGTGAAAGCCGCACAATCCATGCCCGCATTACCCAATGGTCGGCAACACGCCTGAAGCTTGCCATCGGGCAAAAGGTCTTCGCGGTGATCAAATCGGTCACGGTCGACGGGCATTTGCGCGCCGACGATCTTTAAGACCCGTCTTCGGTCGGCGGGGACGGATCGCCCGCCAGTTCATCGGCAAGCTTGCGCAACTGGTCGGCCAGGGCTTCATCCGCACGGGTTTGCGCATCGTCGTAAATCGCAATAATCCGCATCCCCGTCCCGGTCAGGCTGGCCCCGCCACGGCCTGCACCGCCCATCCGGGTTTCAACAACCGGGCTGGCAAAGCTTTTGTTTAATTCTTCAAGCAGCATCCACGCCCGGCGATAGGACATGCCCATCGAACGCGCAGCCGCCGAAATCGACTGTTCACGATCAATCGCGCGCAGCAAATCGATCTTGCCATAGCCAAGGCGTACGCCATCGGGCAATTCGATTTTAAGCCGGATTTTAAGGTCGGTTTTGCTCATGACGGACAATCTAGCGCCCCGGCCACCTTCACGCCACCACCAAACGCAAGGCACGCATAACTACAATCAGTTAACCGGCGTCACCAATGTGCCATCGTCAAACCATTGCGCCAGATTATCGACCACCATCTGCGCCATCGCATCGCGGGTCTCGACCGTGCCGCTGGCGTTGTGGGGATACAGCACGACATTGTCAAACTCGGCAAAGGCACGGTCCATATGCGGTTCATTATGGAACACATCAAGCCCCGCACCGGCAATCACACCATCCCGAAGTCCCGCAATCAGGGCTGGTTCATCAATCACCGAACCGCGCGCAATATTGATGACAAAACCACGCGGACCAAGTGCGTTTAAGACATCGGCATTGATGATCCCCTGTGTCGCGGCCCCGCCGGGGCAGGAAATCATCAAAACATCCGCCCAGTTCGCAAGCCCGATCAGATCGGCCTCATAATGATAATCGACCGGCTTTTTGGATCGTCCGAAATAACCGATTTCCATGCCAATCGGCTCCGCCCGCGCGGCAATCGCCTGCCCGATCCGGCCAAGCCCGACAATGCCAAGTTTCTTGCCGCGTGCCGTTGTGGTTAACGGCATCGCCCCCTTTTCCGACCATTGACCGCTGCGCGCCCAATGGTCGCCGACAACCAGCCGCCGAAGCGTCGCCAGCAGCAGCATGATCGCGGTATCGGCGACATCGTCATTCAGGACATCGGGCGTATTGGAAACGCGAATGCCACGCGCGGTGCAGGCCGCGATATCGATGG
>CBIHMD010000570.1:0-2430 GCA_966210655.1 uncultured Thalassospira sp. | reverse complement strand
GCTTTTAATGGCGCATAAAAAATAATGAACCAGGTGACACAGCGAAAATACCGGGATGAAGTCGAGACGTTTTTGTCGAGGCTTGAGACGCAGGCGCGTAAGCTTGTCGCGCTGGCGGATGTGATTGAAAAGACGGTCGATACGACTGAGGTGACCGGTTACCGGCCGTTTCGCGAAGAAGTCGATAACTTCAAAGCGCTTTCACTGGTGATTACGGACCGCCTTGCCAAACTTGAAAAGCATCCCAAAAAAGACGAACTCGAAGAGCAATTCCACAAACTTCAGATCCTGATGCTTCGGATTGTGATTAAAACAAGTCTCAAGTTTTTCTTTGTGATGAGTGCCAAGCCGGTGCTGCCGCTTGGCGCACGTGAAATGTTCCAAAGCGAGCTTCGGACACTTTATGAAGCCGAACGCATGATCACTCATCCGCGATATATCAGCCACCTTGACGAGTCTGCCAGGGATGACCTTGATGTCGCTAAGGAAATTCTCCAGGAAATTATTGAAAACGCTCCGGCCTTGCTGAATTTCAGCAAGCGTAAAAAACGGAAAGTGCCACGTCGCAACGCCGGTTGATTGGCAAAGATCAGGACGCGGAGTATTGTGGCGAATTGAGTTTTGCAAAATGCAAAGACTTTTCGTTGCATTTTGCGACTTCGTTTGTTGCAATATGCGAATAATTTTTGAAGTAATTGTCTTTACAGTATTTTCTTGCCCAACAATCGGCACAATTCCGGGATTTTTGCGCATCCTCAAAAACTGGCACACCCTATGCATAGATGGCGTTGGACAGTTGTTCTTTGCAGGGGCGCATCTTGCGCCTGGAACAACGTAATCTTCTGCAGTTTGCTCGTGTCCCAACCAAACTCAGCGGCGGTTTTCCCGCCGCTTTTTTCTTGTTCACTCCAATTTTTCCATATTTATCATGTAGATGATTTTTCATCCTCTACTTGAAAGCGCGCGTGTGAGGATTCACATAGGATGTAGGGCTTCTGGCCTTTTGGATAGGTTTGTTTGTGGGTGTGGCGCTATATCGAAACAAACGAATAACCTTGCGCTACGCCGGAGAGGAAACGATGAGAACTTTTTTGCGCGCTTGCACTGCTTTCGGGGTTGCAGGAATGGTCGGTTACATGCCGTTAACGGCAGATGCAAAATCCGAGCTTCCCGGCGAACCCGGTTCCATGATTTCGGACGATATGATCCGCGATGTTCGTGAATGGTTGGCAAATCCTGTGGTAGAACTTTCCATTGCGTCGCAAAACCGGTTGCGCAATGGAATGACACAGGATCAGATTGACGCTGCTGACAAACAATGGGTGGCAGAGCGCGAGGCCGACGATCAGCCACTTGTCGCAGGCATTTTGACCAATCCTCTTTCCAGTTACCTGACCCAGATACAGGCTAGGTCTGGCGGTTTGCTGGCCGAGATATTTGTGATGGATCAGATGGGGTTGAATGTCGGGCAAAGCTCGATCACTTCCGATTTCTGGCAAGGCGACGAGGCCAAATTCAAGAATACCTTCCCGAAAGGTGCCAACGCGGTCTTCATTGATGAAGCCGAATACAATGAAGAAACCGATACTTGGCGCTCGCAGCTCAACATGACAATGAGCGATGAGCAGGGATCGCCAATCGGCGCTGTTACGATCGAGGTCAATCTTAACGAACTTGCTCGTCGTCAGCAGCTCTAGGGGAGACGGAAAATGAACTTCTTTAAAAACCTTTCCATACCGGCCAAGCTGACAACCTGCTTCGCTGTGATGATTGTGGTCATTCTGATGGTTGCCGGTGCCGGGATGTTTGCAACATTCCAGGTTAAGTCAGCCAATGACCAGCGTGACTATCTCGCCGATTTCGAACGCGATTATCGCAATCTTGACCGTGCCTATCTGATGGCGCGTCAGGAACTGGTCTATTTCCTGACAACCGGTGACCGGACCGGGCTGGAAAGCTACGAGAAATCGCTGACCGAGATCGACACCCGCACAGATGTTCTGAAAACCTATGCCACGATCAACCCGACGGTTGCCGGTCTGATTGATCAAATGGATGGGGCGATTGACCGCTGGGAAGAAATTGCCAGCGAGCAGGCGAAATTGATGCGTCACTATCTGACGGTCAACCACGCCCGTGCCATCGAGGCATCCGGTGAGCCGCGCGAACTGTCTGACAGCGTGTCAACGATTGCCCTGGAACTTGCAAACAATATCGACCAGATGAACCTCGAAGTCGAAAACCGTGTTGAACGGGCCATGATGCTGTTCCAGACAACGCTGGGTATCGGCGTTGCGTTGCTGATCGCGATGGCGGCATTGTTTGGCGGCACCCTGTCGCGGATGATCGCAACCCCGATCCGCAAAATGACAGATGCAATGGGAAGTCTGGCATCGGGCAACCTTGATATCGAAATCCTTGATATGAAAC
>CBIHMD010000569.1:0-2432 GCA_966210655.1 uncultured Thalassospira sp. | reverse complement strand
ACGGGGCCTATACACTGGTCGGCATGGGGGCAGTGGCGGCAGCCATGCTGGGCGCGCCGATTTCAACGACCCTGATCATCTTTGAACTGACCGGCGACTATGCCCTGACCATTGCGGTGATGGTGGCATCGGTGATTGCATCGATTGTGATGGACCAGTTCCAGGGCGGATCGTTCTTTGCCTGGCAACTTAAATGCCGGGGTCTTTCGACCCGCTGGGGCCGGGAAATGAATTTGCTGCGCATGATGAAGGTCGCCGACATCATGAAGGCGGAATATCAAACCGTGCCGCTTGGCGACGGGATGCCGTCAATTCGCGAAAAGCTGATCAATGCGCCTTATTCGGAACTGTTTGTGATTGATGATGATGGCCGGTTGCACGGCACGATCACACTGGCCGATTTGCGCCATGCGGCGTTCGATCCGGAAATGGGCGAAGAAGTCACCGCAGGGCAGGTCGCCCGATCCAAGCCGCCGGTTCTGCTGCGCACCGACAGCATCGAGAAGGCCGTGCGCCTGATGGAACAGACCGGCGAGGAACACCTGCCGGTGATCAATAACGAGGAAGAACGTCTTATGGTCGGTTTCGTCCATGAAAAGGACGCGATGATGGCCTATAACAACGCGCTTCTGGAACTGCAAAGCGAAGAACGCGGCGATGCGCCGCCCAAGCTGTTCTAGGGGCTTTCCCGAATGTAGAAGACAACAAATGCTGCCGGTTTGATAGCGTGGCAGACGGTGGTGGCTGCATCGTCGCTTGTGCGGCTGGCCGATGAGTGTGACGGGCAAAATATTTGCGCAAAACTGGCACTCAGACTGTCGATGCCGCTCATCGGGGCTCCTTGCGTGATGATTGTCGTTATGACTGTTCACGTGAGGCGCAGGGAAAACTGGCGCCAGAAAGCAGGCGGAAAAAATATTTTCAGGGAAAAAATTGGTCGACGTTCCCGATTTGTTGCACAATAAGCAACCCGATATCGCCACTTGATTGAATGCCAATACTGGCCCCGTTTGCAGAGCATGTTATATATCCCGACATGATGGATGATCCCTTCGAAATCGATGAATTCGCCGCAAGCCCGGAAATGCGCCTTCAGGACGCACCCGCACCCGATTACCTTGCCAATCTGAATGCCGAGCAACGCGAAGCGGTCGAAACGCTTGACGGCCCGTTGCTGGTGCTGGCAGGTGCCGGGACGGGGAAAACACGCGTTCTGACGACCCGTCTTGCTCATCTGCTGCAAACCAAGGGACAGACTGAGCGCCTGCATCCGCAACAAATCCTTGCCGTGACCTTTACCAATCGCGCGGCCAAGGAGATGCAGGAACGTGTCGCCCATGCGCTGGGCCGTCCGGTTGAAGGATGGTGGCTGGGCACGTTCCACTCGCTGGCGGCACGCCTGTTGCGTCGCCATGCTGAGCTGGTCGGGTTGCAATCGAATTTCACGATCCTTGATAGCGACGATCAGGTCCGCCTGCTTAAGCAGATCATGGATGCCGAACAGATTGATCAGAAAAAATGGCCGGCCAAGCAACTGATGGGGATCATCCAGCGCTGGAAGGACAAGGGGCTTTCACCTGAACGGGTCAATGAAAGTGTCGAGTTCGCCAATGGCGGGGCCAAGTACCTTTACAAGATTTATCAGGAACGTCTTGCGGTTCTGAATGCGGCTGATTTTGGCGATCTTTTGCTGCATTGCCTGACCCTGTTCCAGAAACACCCGGAAATCCTGCGCCGTTATCAGGAAACCTTCCGCTATGTTCTGGTCGATGAATATCAGGATACCAACGTGGCCCAATATCTTTGGCTGCGCGCGCTGGCGATGGTTCATCGCAATATCTGCTGTGTCGGTGATGATGATCAGGCGATCTATAGCTGGCGCGGGGCCGAGGTTGGCAACATCCTGCGGTTCGAGTCCGATTTCCCCGGTGCCAAGGT
Organism: uncultured Thalassospira sp.; assembly: GCA_966210655.1. GTDB lineage: Bacteria > Pseudomonadota > Alphaproteobacteria > Rhodospirillales > Thalassospiraceae > Thalassospira. Next base: position 494 of record CBIHMD010000569.1, on the reverse strand, counting down.
CGTCCGTCTGGAACAGAATTATCGTTCCACGCCGCATATTCTGGCGGCTGCGTCCAAGCTGATCACCTTTAACGATGGTCGTCTGGGCAAGGAGCTTTGGACTGAACTTGATACCGGCGAAAAGGTCTTCGTCAAAGGTGTATGGGATGGCGAGGCAGAGGCGCGGCTTGTCGGTGAGGATATCGAAGCCCTGCAAAGCAAGGGTATTGGCGCATCCCGGATGGCGATCCTTGTGCGTGCCGGTTTCCAGACCCGCGAGTTCGAGGAACGGCTGATCACGCTGGGTATCCCGTACCGGGTTGTTGGCGGGCCGCGTTTCTATGAACGTCAGGAAATCCGCGATGCGCTGGCTTATATCCGCATGGTCGCCCAACCCGATGACAGCCTTGCGTTTGAACGCATCGTCAATGTGCCCAAGCGCGGGGTGGGAAAGGCCACCCTGCAAACCCTGCATCAATATTCGCGTGATCAGGCGGTTTCGCTTCCGGCGGCGG
>CBIHMD010000568.1:0-2441 GCA_966210655.1 uncultured Thalassospira sp. | reverse complement strand
GCACTCCCTTGGTAAGGGAGAGGCCGGGAGTTCAAATCTCCCCAGCAGCACCATTGCCCGACGACCAGCCTTTTTAAAGGGCTGCTGTAGCTCAGGGGTAGAGCACTCCCTTGGTAAGGGAGAGGCCGGGAGTTCAAATCTCCCCAGCAGCACCATTGCCCGACGACCAGCCTTTTTAAAGGGCTGCTGTAGCTCAGGGGTAGAGCACTCCCTTGGTAAGGGAGAGGCCGGGAGTTCAAATCTCCCCAGCAGCACCATTTTCCAGATACATTTAAGAACAATGTTTGCAAGCCCGCATCCGAAGTGACGCGAGCTGCCATGATGTTGATTTTTCTGGCTATTGCATTGCCTCTTAAGGCAAGTCGCACTTTCTAGTCATAGAAAGCGCGGTACCATTCAACAAACCGTCCAATACCCGTCTCAATTGACGTCTCCGGCTTAAAACCAACCGCGTCGGTCAGGGCATCGACATCGGCATAGGTCGCCGGAACATCGCCCGCCTGCATCGGCAGCATGTTTTTCTCAGCCGTCTTGCCAAGTGCCTTTTCAAGCGTTCCGATCATATGCATCAGTTCGACCGGATTGTTATTGCCGATATTGAACACGCGATACGGGGCGGAACTGGTTGCCGGGTCCGGCTTGGACGGGTTCCAGTCGGGATTGGGGGCCGCAACGGTTGAAATGCAGCGATAAACACCTTCGACGATATCGTCGATATAGGTGAAGTCACGACGCATTTTACCTTCGTTGAAGACGTCAATCGGGCGGCCTTCCAGAATGGCCTTGGTGAACAGGAACAACGCCATGTCCGGACGCCCCCATGGGCCATACACCGTAAAGAAACGAAGCCCGGTGGTTGGCAACCGGTAAAGGTGGCTATAGGTATGCGCCATCAGTTCATTGGCTTTTTTTGACGCTGCATACAGGCTGATCGGGTGATCGACATTGTGATGCACTGAAAACGGCATTTCGGTATTCATGCCGTAAACCGAGCTGCTTGACGCATAGACAAGATGCTTCACGCCATTGTGGCGGCAGCCCTCAAGGATATTGGTAAATCCGACAAGGTTGGCATCAATATAGGCATGCGGATTTTCAAGCGAGTAACGCACCCCGGCCTGAGCCGCGAGGTTCACAACATAGGTTGGCTTCTCGGACGCGAACAGATCAGCAATGCCGTCGCGATCTTCCAGGTTCATGCGGACAAACCTGAAGCCGTTGCGCCCTTCAAGCCGCGCAAGGCGGGCTTCTTTAAGCGTGACGTCATAGTAATCGTTGACGTTATCCAGACCGACCACCGTGCTGCCCTGATCCAGCAGTTTCTGGCAAAGGTGCGATCCGATAAAACCGGCAGCCCCGGTTACCAGAACCTTTTCATTCGCGGGAATGACAAAGTCGGACATCACGATCAGTTTTCCTGTCTTGGAAGGTTTCTGCGCGATCATATCGACGCATCAAAAATACGTGCATTCCTGTAACAGGACCGGCCTTGTCGCGCAAGACGACATGCCCGGCAAATGCAACGACCGTGTGTGACAACCCGCAAATCGAGACTCACAATAATTTTCCTGCTATCCTTAAGTATCGAGTTTTACACCGCCACGGAAAACCATTTCGATCCGATGATTACGACCGGTCAAACCATAGCCAACCCCGTCAGCGGCGGATTGGGCATTGTCCTTAATGTCAGGGAGATTGCACAAACCGCCGATGGCAGTGTTTTGGCCGAATATGACGCGATCGAAGTCAGGCCGGGCAAGGAAACCGGTCTGTCGAATGGCCCTTATGGCATCGGTGGCGAAGCAGCGGGTAGCGGACTTCGCACGCGCATCGTTGATCCCAGAACACTGACCGAAGCGCAGGCCGTTGCCAATGGTGTGAGCCGAAGTGAATATCGCGAAGCCCTTGAGGCAAGTGATCAAGAGGCAGAAAGCAGCAATGCAGGATCAAAAAACCCTGCGGATCTGAATGCCGCCGAAAAAGCCGATGTTGCGCGATTGCAGGCGCGTGATTCTGCCGTGAAGCAGGAAGAGAAAGCGCATGCCGCAGCGGCCGGGCAATATGGATCTGCCCCGCAATACGAATACCAGATTGGACCGGACGGAAAGGCATATGCCATTGGCGGGCATGTTGATGTCGGCGTGAGCCTTTCGGGTAGCGCAGAAGACAAGGAACGCGCTTTGGCAACGCTTCAGAACGCTGCCCTTGCCCCGAATGCACCATCGGGAGCGGACATGGCCGCCTTCCGGCAGGCAAGCCTGCATCGCGCAACAACCAGTAGCGATGAGCAAAATCCGATCCCCGGCTATGGACAACCCAAAAACGACGCGAACGACATTTTTTCGATTTATGCCTGATCCTCGTTAAGAGGCAATATCCATTAAAAGCCTGTTTTACTATGCACTATGCGATAAGGATTTTAACCTTTCTCAACACATACT
>CBIHMD010000567.1:0-2450 GCA_966210655.1 uncultured Thalassospira sp. | reverse complement strand
AAGCTGGTTCAGGCGTTGCACCACCTGGGTGCTGTCAGGGGGAGGACTATCAAGAAACGCGGCAGGTGCCTGCTGGCTCATGGGCAGAAGTGCGCCCAGATTGGCCGACCGGCGTGCGGAATATTCTTCGGGTGTGACAAGGCCCGCGGTCTGTAAATCGCGCAAAGTGGTGAACCGTTTGGCAATTGCTTCGTCCCCGGCACTCAGCGCCGTACCGGCAGGCATGGCGGACGAGCGCACAGACGCAGAAGTCATCACAGGCATTGCCGAGGATTGCACCATCGTCGGTTGGAACGTATTGCCCAGCCCTGCCGGGGCTGTTGCAATCTGGTCATTGATGCTAAGCGACCCCGGAAGACCACGATCCAGACGCATCAGGTTGAATTCCGCTGCATCGCTAAGCGGGCGCGGTTGCGTTCCGCTGGCAGTTGTCATCAAAACCGTGCCGGGCGGGTTCATCGCTATCAGGGTATCGTAACCATCGCGGGCCCGATCTCCACGGTTGGTATTCTGATACAAAACCGACCGCCACAAAAGCGCATGTCCGTCCTGGGGGTTCTTGCGCAGCGCCTCGTCAAAGAATTTCTCGGCCGACGCATAGTCACCTGTTGCCAGTTGCTGCAGCCCATTGGCAGTATAATTGTCGTCGGCAAATGAAGTCGCCTCGTCCCAGAAATCCTGATCAAGCAGCGGCGCACAGCCAGACACCCATGAAACCATGCCAATCACGGCGAGGCTTTTGCCGCCGATCCTCAGCCAGTCTCCGGTCCGCATTGCGGATACCTTCATGGTGCCAACCCCCTATTATTAAAGACAATTCAGGGAGCATGTTTCGCAGCCTGCCGTCAAGTCCAAGGCGCACAGATCAATCTTTTCCCTGATTGTGATCCAGTCTGCCCCATGGCTGCGAACAATTCGTTAAAAGCATTTTCCAATGTCGGAAACTATGCGATAGGACATGTTCAAAATATAATTCGTAAAACCATACTATATACCGGGTGCCCCCTGTTAACGCGGCATTCAGGGACAATATGGTTTGATAGATGGTTCCATACCATTGTATGAATTCAAAATATCAGGAACCAATCCTGTCTCTTTCGGGGAAGTAGATTGATCGAGCCAAAACAATATGGCCAACAGGCCCTTCAGGAATACCTGATGCTTGACTATGTCCAGCGACTGGAAACCCGCAAGTTCGGGCACCGCGCTGTCCATATTCATTTGTCTCGGCTTAAGCCCTTCCACCGGCGCGATTATCATATCCGGGTCGCGACCAACACCTTCGAGAGCTATGTAAAGCTTTATGTTGGCCGCATCTTTGTGCTCAGCAACGACGATCTTCTGTTCATCTGGAAAGACAAATCGATTGCGGATGTAGAACCAGGTGTCGATACCCTGCGCTATCTGTTCCGCGACGATCCGCTTTCTCAGGATGAAAGCGAGGAAACCGGTTTTTGCACGTGGTACAACCTGAATACCGAGTTTCAGGAATTCCTGCTGCTGTGCCAGCATCTTGACGAACGCGCCAAAAAACTGCAGCAAAGCAGCAATATGCGCCCGGCACAAAAGCCGATTGATGTGTTAAGCCCGATCAATGCGGAAAATCTGGCACAGCTTGAAGATACCATTCATTCGGCCGATCTTTCCGAACATATTCGTCAGCAACCGGTCTGTGTCTTTGCCCGCGCCGGGTCAAAGGAACTGCATCCGGTTTTCGACGAGTTCTTTGTCTCGATTTCCGATCTACGCAACGCGATCATGCCCAACATTGACCTTGCGTCAAACCGCTGGCTGTTTCAGCACATGACCGAAGTGCTTGATAAACGCATGCTGAATTATCTGTGCAAGCGAACCTTCAAGACGCATGCAAGTTCGTTCTCGATCAACCTTAATCTCGAAACGCTGACATCCAGGGATTTTGAACGTTTCGATGAAGTCGTTCGCAAAAAATGGCCCGGCAATGTGATCATCGAGCTTAACCAGGTCGATCTGTTCTCGAACCTTGAAACCTATTTGCGGCTGCGCGACGAGTTTCATGAACGCGGCTATCGCGTCCTGATCGACAATCTGACCGTCGAAGCCCTGTCATTCGTGGACCGCAAAAGCCTCAAGGCCGATTTCATCAAAGTCGCATGGCGCGAAGAAATGACCGATAACGTCATTCGCAAGAAATATTCCGAAATGGATAACCTTGTGAAAAACTCTGGCCGTGAACGCGTGATCCTATGCCGTTGCGACAGCCCGACCGCCATCAAATTCGGCCAGTCACTGGGCATTACCCTGTTTCAGGGACGTTATATCGACAACATGATCGCCCGCCAGCGTCGGGCCAAGCGTGCTGCCGCGGCCCAGAAGCGTTAATCCGGCCTGCTCCTGACATTTCCTGTCACCTGACCGGTTTACACCGCTTTTCTTCTCTTGGCAGACAAGGAACAAAAGCGGTACAAATA
>CBIHMD010000566.1:0-2468 GCA_966210655.1 uncultured Thalassospira sp. | reverse complement strand
TATCGAAATGGGTTGGTCCGACCTGGCGCGGGGTCAGGATCAGGGCATCATCACGCAGGGTTTCAAGCGCCACCGTTTCATGCCGGGCCGCAGGATGACCGGCCGGAAGCACGATCAGCATCGGCTCGGATTTCAGGCGATGCAGTTTGATGGCATCACTGTTGGTGGCCCCCTGACGCAGGAAAACGGCATCAAGCTGTTCATCCATCAATGCATGCAAAAGCCGGGCGGAATTGTTTTCTTCCAGCGTCATTTCAACACCGGGATAGGCGCGCCTGAAATCACGGAAAACGCGCGGGACGCTGGGGCTAAACGCGGCGGATGCGGTAAAGCCCACCCGGATCGAGCCGATTTCACCGCGACCGGCGCGCTGTGCGGCGCGAATGGCGCGTTCGGCCAGTTCGGGGAAATGCTGCACGATATCGCGAAAGGCAATTCCGGCCTCGGTCAATTCCGCGCCATGCGGGACGCGGTGAAATAGCTGGGTGCCGATTTCGGTTTCAAGATCGCGGATCTGCTGGCTTAGCGGCGGCTGGCCAATGCCGATGCGTGCTGCGGCACGGGTAAAGTTCCCCTCGCGGGCGACTTCAAGAAAATATCGAATATGGCGTAGTTCCATCCGGTATCTCCAAAACATATCGAAAATTACTGTGACATATATTGGACGGATATCGGGAAAGCTGCAATCCTTTCGGTCAGATCAGAATTCTTCAAAACGAGGCCGGAAATATGAGTGCCCACCGGGCGAAAAGCCCCGCAGCGCAGGCTGCCAATGATGACATCAAGCCAGCGACCGCCGGGGCCGAGCCTGTTTATACCGAACCGGGATCGCCGGAATTTCGCCGGATCAGTCTGGCGCTGTTTCTGGCCGGGTATGCGACTTTTTCGCTGATTTACTGCGTGCAGCCGCTTTTGCCGGAACTGGCGCGGGATTTTGCCGTTAGCCCGGCATCCAGTTCGCTTGCGCTGTCGCTGACGACCGGGTTCCTTGCCTTTGCCATCCTGCTTGCCGGGGCGGTATCCGAGGCGTTCGGGCGCAAGCAATTGATGTTTGCATCAATGTGCGGCGCGTCGCTTTTGAACCTGATTGCGCCGTTGCTTTCCGACTGGCATGCGTTTCTGGTGGTGCGTGCGCTTGAGGGCCTGATTTTAGGTGGGGTTCCTGCGGTTGCGATGGCGTATCTGGCCGAGGAAATGCACCCGCGCGGCCTTGGCACCACGATGGGAATTTACATCAGCGGTACGGCGCTTGGCGGCATGAGTGGCCGGGTGGTGATCGGCATTCTGACCGATATGTTTGGCTGGCATCTCGCACTTGGTGCGATGGGCGCACTTGGTTTGCTGGCCGCCCTTGGATTTGTCATCCTGTTGCCGGCATCGCGTAATTTCGTGCGCCGCCCCGGCTTTCAATTGTCATATCATATCCGCGCGTGGGAAGGGCATCTGCGCCATCCCGGTCTGCCATTCGTGTTCCTGATCGGGGCATTTGCGATGGGCTGTTTTGTGACGGTCTATAATTATGCCGGGTTCCGTTTATCCGCTGCCCCCTATGACCTGAGCCAGGGGCAGATAAGTCTGATTTTTGTGGTTTATCTTTGCGGGATGGTGACGTCTTCCATTGCCGGTGCCATGTCCGACCGGGTCGGCCGGGGCCCGGTTTTGCTGGCGGGGATATTGATTGCCGGTGCCGGGGTTGCCTTGACGATGCTTTCCAGCCTTTGGGGCATGATCGGTGGCATCATGGTCCTGACCAGCGGGTTCTTTGTTGCCCATTCGGTGGCAAGTGGCTGGGTCGGGCGAATGGCGAAACAGTCCAAGGGACATGCGTCGTCGCTTTATCTGCTGGCCTATTATCTAGGGTCTAGCATCATGGGATCGGTTGGCGGCTGGTTCTGGTCGCATGGTGGCTGGGACGCGGTGGCGGCGTTTGCCGGGGCGCTTTTGGTTGGTGCGGCGATTTGCGGGACTTACCTTTGGCAGGCCGCAAGACGGGCCGAGGCCGTTGCCTGACATATAAAAAGAAACCCCCGCCAGAAGGCGGGGGTTTTTGTTTGCTGCCTGTTGCAGGCGGGCTTAGAGCCAGTCGGGGCTCGGCAGACCTTTTTCCTTGAGAAAGGTCGGGTTCCACAGCTTGCTTTGATAGCGGGTGCCAAGGTCACACAGGATGGTGACGATGGTTTTGCCCGGGCCGAGTTCACGGGCCAGGCGTACCGCACCGGCGATGTTGATCCCGGTCGAGCCGCCCATGCAAAGCCCTTCTTCCTTGAGCAGGTCAAAGACGATCGGCAGCATTTCATCATCTGAAATCTGGAACGGGTGATCGATATCGATGCCTTCGAGGTTGGCGGTGATCCGGCCCTGACCGATCCCTTCGGAGATCGAGCTTCCTTCGGATTTCAGTTCGCCAAACTTGTAGTGGCTGTAAAGGGCAGCCCCCATCGGATCGGCAAGACCGATCTGAATGTCCT
>CBIHMD010000565.1:0-2480 GCA_966210655.1 uncultured Thalassospira sp. | reverse complement strand
AGAGCACGTGTAATGGCTGGCTTGGAGATGTTCAGTGCATCCGAAAGGCCGCGCACCGTATGCGGCGCCGGGGTCAGGTAAACAGTCAGCATGAGGGCCATCTGGCGGGCCGACAGGTCGGGAGAGTCCCGACGCACGCTTTCTACAATCGCGATACGCCAAAGGTCAAGCGCCTGAGACGGTTTGATCTCGATCGACATGCCTGTGCCCAACAATTAATTTGTTACGAATACGTAATCTGTCTACCTGACCCCTGCGCAGATGTCAAAGGTCTAATTGGGGTAATTTGAACGTTTACTTTCCGTAACGATCGATGATCAGCTTGAAAGCTGCCCGAATGCCTTGGGCTTCGCCCCCTTCGGGACGTCCCGGGCGGGCAGAGGGATTCCACGCCATCAGATCGATATGTGCCCAGGCTTTTGCGCCTTCGGCGAAACGATCAAGGAACAGCGCGGCGATGATGGCACCGCCATAGGGGGAGCCGGAAATGTTGTTCATATCGGCTGCCTTGCTATCAAGCATCGGGCGATACTCATCCCATAGTGGCAAGCGCCACATCGGGTCGTTCAGGGCCAGGCCATTTTCCATAAGTCCATTGGCAAGATCATCGTTATTGGAAAACAGGGCAGGCAGACCGAGGCCAAGTGCAACACGTGCCGCCCCGGTCAGGGTCGCAAAGTCCAGCAACATTTCCGGGTTCTCGGTGGCGGCTTCGGTCAGAGCGTCGGACAGGACAAGCCGACCTTCGGCGTCGGTGTTACCGACTTCAACCGTGATGCCCTTTCGGGTTTGAAGAATGTCGCTGGGTCGATATGCCTTGCCCGATACCATGTTTTCAACAGCCGGGATCAGAACACGCAGGCGCACCGGAAGGCCGGCCGCCATGATCATGCGCGCCAGCCCCAGAACCTGTGCCGAGCCACCCATATCCTTTTTCATCAGCAGCATGTTGCTGGACGGTTTCAGGTCATAACCACCGGTGTCAAAACAGACACCCTTGCCGACCAGCGTAATCTTCGGTGCGTTTTCATCGCCCCAGCGCAGATCGATCAGGCGCGGATCACGATCGCTGCCCTTGCCGACGGTATAGATCGCCGGGAAGTTCCTCTTGTTCAAATCTTCGCCAACGATGCTGGTGACCTTTGCACCGAATTCCTCGCCAAGGCGACGTGCGGCGGCTTCGAGTTCCTCGGGCCCCATGTCATTGGCCGGGATATTGATCAGATCACGGGCAAGGCCAATGCCGCGCGCGATGTATTCCGCACGCTTGGCCGCATCGTTTGCCGGAATGGCAAACAGGGCACGTTTGGCGGTGCTGGCATCCGACTTGCGGTAACGATCAAACCGGTATCCGCCAAGATAAAGACCAAGAACGGCCTTTTCGCAAACCGCATCATTTTCCGTGACGTCATCGGTCAGGATATATTCGCTCGCCGGTAGCGCACCGGGTAGTGCCGCGAAATCCCACTGGGTTTTTGCATCATCGACATAGCTGATCACAATGGTCTGATAGGCGCCAGCTTCGCCGGGCAGGGCAAGATGGGTGCCACGTTTGCCTTCATAGCCGGAAGATTTGACCCATGCCTGATGACCGTTGGTTTGCTTGCCCAGCCAGTTTTTGAAGTCGGCTTCGGCGACGGCAGTGATGCGGATCGGGTTGGACGATTTTTCAGACGCGATGATGTGATCGAACAATTTGACACTTCCCTTGTGGTGGCGCGTTGGCGTTGTCGGGAGAAGACCCATAGACAGGGTGGCCGACAACGTTTCTTATGGCGAGATATGAATCTGATCTTACGGATGCCACCGTCAATCGGCAATCGCCCAAAAGAAAACCCCGCATGCGGAAATATCATGCAGGCGATGGTCTGTTCTGGCCGTCGAAGGGACATGGCATTGCCATATGCCAAAGAAGACGTCCGGGTACGATAAAACGGCAAACGAAAATCAGCGATGCAACGGTCTTGAACCGGATTTTGAAAGCCCCGATAGTGGTCGGCTACCATCATCGGTTTGATAAAGGATTCCGCAATGGAAACGCGCCCCGTTCTTTATATCGGCAACAAAAATTATTCTTCCTGGTCGCTTCGTGCATGGCTTGGTCTGCGCGTGGCCGGGATTGATTTCGAGGAAAAGCTGATCCCGCTTTATACCGAGGAATGGCATGCCAAGGCCGAGATTTTTTCGCCCAGCAAAAAGGTTCCGTCCCTGTTTGATGGCCGCAAAACCATCTGGGAGGCATTAAGCATTCTGGAATATTTCGCCGATAGCAGGCCAGATGCCATGCTATGGCCGCTTGATCTTGATGTGCGCGCGATTGCGCGGTCGGTTTCACTGGAAATGCATGGCGGGTTTACCGCATTGCGCAGCAATATGCCGATGAATTTACGCAAAAGCCTTCCGGGCCGCGGTCGGGGAGAGGGCGTTGAGAAGGACATCGCGCGGATTGGTGAGATTTTCAAAACCTGCCGGACCCAATA
>CBIHMD010000564.1:0-2490 GCA_966210655.1 uncultured Thalassospira sp. | reverse complement strand
TTACCCATGAGATGGGCGACCTTGTCACCATTTCGACCCCCTGCCTTGGCACACTTTGCAATCAGGTCGACCGGTCAGACGCCATTGCGCCCTGGACCTTTGGCATCACCGCATTGATGACCAATCTGGCCGCGCGCGGATTACTTTAACCCGGTGCATCACCAGCTTGCCAAAGCGGTAAAAAACATGCCCTTATCCGGAACCGGGTTTTCGCCCGGTTCCGATCCCGCCTTGCAGAATAACAGGCCCCACCCATGAGCCGTCGAACCGATCACGATACTCCGCGCCAACCCTCCCAGATTGCCATTCTGCGCTTTCTGCGTATCCATGGCCCGGCTGCACGGATCGATATCGGTAATGCCACCGGATTAAGCCCGGCAACCGTTACCTCGCTGACCGCCGATCTGATTGCACAAGGGCTGGTCAAGGAAACACAAGGCGCATCAAACGGCGCAAATGGCAATAGCGGGCAAAGTGCTACGCGCGGTCGCCCCAAGGTTTTGCTTGATCTTGTGCCGAGCGCGGCCAGCGTGATTGGTGTCAAACTGACGATCAATCTGGTTGAAATCGCATTGGGAAATTTCAAGGGCGAAATCGAACGCAGCATTCAGCACATCGTGAATACCCGCGATCTTGATGAAACATCGCTGGTGGCGACATTATGCAATCTGATTGATCAGTTTATTGCCGATAACCGCGATATCACGCCAAACCCGCCCATCGGGATCGGCATCGCCATTCAGGGCGTTGCCGACAGCAATAGCGGCGAAATCATCTGGTCACCCGCCCTGCGCCACCGGCGGATTGCGATTACCAAACCGCTGCGTGAACGGTTTGGCGGGATTGTCCAGATGTCAAACGATGCTAACTGTATTGCGACCGCGATCACCCAGAATAACGATCTCGGCGGCAATGGTGATTTTGCCGTGATCATGTTGGGCTATGGCGTCGGCATGGGGCTTGTTCTGAACGGGTCGGTCTATAACGGTCACTTCGGTGCCGCTGCCGAATTCGGCCATATGAAATACCAGCCCGACGGACCACTTTGCAATTGCGGGCGGCGCGGCTGCCTTGAAGCCTATATCGGCGATTACGCCATTTTGCGTGATGCCAGCGGCCTGATTGACCTGCCCGACGCCAACAGCCTGCATCCAAGCGAAAAACAGATGATGGATCTGGTCAAACGCGCACGAAACGGCCACGAAGACCTTGCCGATCTGTTCCGCCACGCGGGCAAGGTACTGGGATATGGCATTGCCAATCTGATTGCCCTTCTGGGGCCGGAACGCATCCTGATTACCGGTTCCGGCGCACGGGCCTATGATCTGATGGAACCCGAAATCGAACGGGGCCTTCGCGAGGCACAGGTACCGGAGCTTCGCAACGGACCAAAGATCATCCACCTGCCATGGGACAAGGATCTGGCGTTGCAAGGCGCAATCGGCCAAAGCCTTTTGCGCCATGACGAAAGCATGTTTGCCAATCCACCGGCAAACTGACCGTCTCAATCGTCTGCGCCCGAAATGCAAAAAGCCGCCTGAAACGGGGCGGCTTTACGCGATATTGAACAAAGCATAACCGGGTCAGCGACCCGTTTTTTTGCGCCATGCTTCGTAATTGGCTTTGGTTTCGTCCTTGGTCGCCGGGTACAGGCCAATAATCGGCTTGCCCGCCAGAACTTCTTCAAGAACGAAATCTTCAAAGCTTTCCATGCCGCTGCATTCTTCGGCCAGTTCGTCGGCAAGATGGGCCGGAATGACCACAACACCATCCTTGTCCCCGACCAGAACATCGCCCGGGAAAACCGGCGCATCGCCACACCCGATCGGCACGTTCAGATCATATGCTTCGTGCAGGGTCAGGTTGGTCGGGGCCGACGGACGATTGTGATAGGCATGGATATCAAGTTTGCCAATGCCCTCGGCATCACGAAAACCGCCATCGGTGACGATACCGACGACGCCGCGCTTCATCAGGCGGGTCACAAGGATCGATCCGGCAGACGCCGCACGCGCGTCCTTGCGGCTATCCATCACCAGAACATGACCGGCCGGGCATTGTTCAACCGCAATACGTTGCGGATGGTTTGGATCGCGGAAAACCTCGATCGGGTTGCGATCTTCACGCGCCGGGATATAACGCAGGGTATAGGCCTGCCCGACCATGTTTTCGCCTTTTGGCGCAACCGGTCCGACATCCTGAATAAACTGATTGCGCAGGCCGCGTTTAAAAAGTGCGGTGCAAAGTGATGCCGTGCTGATCTTTTTGAGCTTGTCGCGCGTTGCGTCGCCAAGGACATAATCGCTCATTATATGAACTCCGTAGGTGCGCCGGGGTGTGATCACCCCGACAAATCAATGACATGCGATCAGGCGATATCAGCCGGCAGAACATCGGTCGGGATGTTCTGATAGCAGACCGGACGCAGGAAACGCCGGATCGACATGGTGCCAACCGATGTCGCACCGAAATTGGTCGATGCCGGGTATG
>CBIHMD010000563.1:0-2494 GCA_966210655.1 uncultured Thalassospira sp. | reverse complement strand
GGCCTGTCATTTGACTGGTTCGGTTTTGCGTTGCTGAGCCTTTCAATCGGCGCGTTGCAGATGATGCTGGACCGGGGGGAAAGCCAGAACTGGTTTTCGTCGATCGAAATCCTGATTGAAACGGGGTTGGCGGCGGTGTGCCTTTACATGTTCATCGTGCATATGTTCACCGCCAAAAACCCGTTTCTTGAGCCGGGCCTGTTTACCGACCGGAACTTTGTCATCGGCTTGTTCTTTATCTTTATCGTCGGTGTGGTGTTGCTGGCAACACTGGCCCTTTTGCCGCCGTTCTTGCAGAACCTGATGGGATATCCGGTGGTGACAGCGGGTATGTTGCTTGCGCCGCGCGGGGTGGGCACGATGATCGCGATGATGCTGGTCGGGCGTCTGATTGGCAAAATCGATATCCGGCTTTTGATCCTGTTTGGCCTGTTTATGACGGCACTTTCGCTTTATCAGATGATGGGCTTTACGACCGATGTCAGCGAATACATCATCATCCGCACCGGGATCATTCAGGGGATCGGGCTTGGTTTTATTTTTGTGCCACTTAGCACGATTACCTTTGCCACCCTTGATCCGCATTACCGTACCGAGGGTACGGCGATGTTCAGTCTGATGCGCAATATCGGATCAAGCATCGGCATTTCGGTGATGACCACGATGCTGACGCAGAATACGCAGGTGATGCATGCCAGTCTAGCCGCGACCCTGACGCCATTCCGGATGGCGTTGCAAAGCCCGTGGTTGCCCGAAAGCTGGGACTGGCAAACAACGACTGGGGCGATGGCGCTTAATAACGTCGTAACGGCGCAGGCAAATACGGTCGCCTATCTGAACGATTTTCAGGCGATGATGTGGATCGTGATTGCGGTTGTGCCCTTGTTGCTTTTGATGCAGGGGCCAAAGCGCAAGGCACCGTCGCGTGACGATCATATGGAAGTTATGGAATAGACCAAATCAAGCCCCCTGCGCATAAGGCAGGGGGCTTTCTGGTTAACGGGCGATCATGCTTTCGCTTCTGTTGCAGCGGATTTATCGACTTTGCGGATTTCGCCGCGTTCGATCTTGTCCCAGTACTGGTTCACTTCGCCGCGCACGACCGACATCAGCAGATAAAGGCCGATGATATTTGGGATAGCCATGGCAAAGATCATGGAATCCGAGAAGTCGATGACAGGGCCAAGGCTCATGCTCGCACCCACGATGACGCACAGGCAGAAGAACAGCTTGAAGATGATTTCCTTGCCTTTGCCTTCACCGACCAGATAGGTCCAGGCTTTCAAGCCGTAATAGGACCATGACAGCATGGTTGAAAAGGCAAACAGGACCACGGCAAGTGCCAGTACCAGCGGGAACCATGTAAAGGCCGATGCGAATGCCGCCGAGGTCAGTTCAACACCGGTCAGGCCGGAATTGAGTTCACCACTAATCGTGATGACAAGAGCGGTCATGGTGCAGATCACGACTGTATCGATAAACGGTTCAAGCAGGGCGACATAGCCCTCGGTCACGGGTTCCTTGGTTCGTACTGCTGAATGGGCGATGGCAGCCGAACCGATCCCGGCTTCGTTGGAAAATGCTGCGCGTTTGAAGCCCTGTATCAGCGCCCCGACAAAACCACCGGCCACACCAGCCCCGGTGAAGGCCCCGACGAAAATGTCGCTAAACGCCTGACCGACCATGCCGATATTGCTGATGATGATGACCAGCCCGGCAGTGACATAAATTACTGCCATGAAAGGCACGATTTTTTCAGTGACCTTGGCAATCGATTTGATGCCGCCAATAATGACCGAGCCGACAATGACAGCCATGATCAGGCCAAACAGCCAGCCGCTTCCGGCAAGGAAGCTATCGGCACCGCCTGTGACGTTAACGATTTGCTGAAACGCCTGATTGGATTGGAACATGTTCCCGCCCCCAACAGCCCCGCCGATGCAGCAGACTGAAAAGATGATGGCAAGCGCCTTGCCCAGTCCGGGCTTGCCTTTTTCAGCCAACCCCTTGGACAGGTAATACATTGGCCCGCCCGACACGCGCCCGTCAGGATATTCATTACGATATTTAACCCCCAGGGTGCATTCGGTGAATTTCGATGCCATACCCATCAGCCCGGCAAGGATCATCCAGAATGTCGCCCCCGGTCCGCCGATGGAAACCGCGACAGCAACACCGGCGATATTCCCAAGGCCGACGGTGCCCGACAGGGCCGTTGCCAGTGCCTGAAAATGCGACACTTCGCCTGCATCGTCGGGATGCGAATAGTCCCCTTTGACCAACGATATAGCATGGCCGAATTTGCGGAACTGCACGAAGCCGAAATAAAGCGTGAAAATGGCGGCGGCAATCACAAGCCAACCGACGATCAGGGGGAAATCGATGCCTGCAACGGGGATTGAATAGAAAATTGTACCGGCAATGATATTTGAAATCGGTGCAACGGTTTCGTTGATTCGCTGGTCAAGCGACCCTTCCTGCGCCATCGCCATGA
>CBIHMD010000562.1:0-2499 GCA_966210655.1 uncultured Thalassospira sp. | reverse complement strand
GATCTTTTTCCATCTTGTCATAGAGGCGGTTGAGGTGGCGTTGCTGGTTGCCTGACCGGTTGATTGTTTCACTTCGCAGGATCGGGGCATCAAGGCGACTGGGGCCTTCGTCCTCGGCGTTGGCGGAGGGCACGATTTCACGGCGCACAAAAGGGGCAAGAATGGCAATCGCCAGACATGCTGAAATAACCAGTGAAATGTACGCCTGCCTCTTCACGGTGAATCCGGGTCGCCTGTTTCGATTCCTAGGGGAGCAACATATATTGTGCCGGGGAAAAATGGGGGCAATGTGGTGAAAGGCAGGCAATTATGTCGCAATGCCGCATTCGTCATTGCAAGAGCGGCATTCAACGTCGGCTTTTGCGGATTGATAAAATCAGACATTCCGGTATTGCGCCGATTTTAAAGCCGCGCTAGAACCCTGATCTGCCGGTCGGAAACCCGACCTTCCAAGCGCTTTGCGGGCGTGGCGAAATTGGTATACGCAGCGGACTTAAAATCCGCCGGTCCTTAAAGACCTTGCCGGTTCAAGTCCGGCCGCCCGCACCATTTCCATTCGATTGTCAGATTGTACCCTTTGATCGGGGTAAGCGCGCCATCAAATAACCTGCTTTGCAAACTAGTTATCAGGAACAAACGTAACATGCGTGCGTTTGACCGGGGCCAATATCCCTTTGCGACAGGAGCGTATAATGATCCATCTTTTTGTATTCGGCGTGATTGCCATCAGTGCGTTGGTCGTTGCCTGAGACAGTAAATATATGCGTTCCGGGCCGCTGCGGCGGTTCGGGAAACGCGTGTTTTACCGAGCCAAGATATTCCCGCCTTTCTGACGACTGCCGGTATCTGTCTTTCCTGCAATCTTTTGCTGGACATAAAGTGCTGGGTGATCGATCTCACAAGCGTTCCGGGATTTACCGGATATAAATCATAAACGCTTATGACCAATGGCATGGCCCGAAAACGGGCAGCTTTCGGAGTGGTTGGGTGAACGATATCGACAGTGAAGACGAAGGCCCACGCAAGAAAGAGCGGTTCGGCAAATATGTTGTGCCCGAGGAACGTGCGGCCAATATCGTCAAGCAGCTTGACGAGTTCCTGCGCAAGGGCCCGCGCAAGGGGCTTAAATATTCGCGCTGGCAGCAGATCGCCTGGTACGAGATTGTTGACGAGCTCAAACGTGCCGAAGCCGCCCAGAAGAATCAGGACAGTCTTACGAAATCGGCGTTTCTGGCACTTGCGGTCGGGTTCGGCACCATCGGGTTCTGGGGCCTCGTTGTATTGCTGGGGCAGAATTTCGGCATGATCGGTGGTGTCCTGATCGTGATTGCCGGGCTGGTTGTCTGGCGTGCCCTAGCCAAGGCAAAATGGTTCAGCTAGCCGTGCCGGTCAATAGACAGGCGCGGCGGTAAAGGACGGATGGACGATGAACAAGGAAGCTGCTGAAACTCTTGCCATTCGGGCAATCGCCCACATTGCGGGCGATGACGAGTTGCTTGAGGGGCTTTTTGCGCAGACCGGTATGGGGCTTGATGACCTGAAGGCCGGTATCACCAGCAATGAAGTCCAGCTCGGTGCGATTGACTTTTTAATGTCGCACGAGCCGTTCCTGATGCGTTTTGTCGAAGATAGCGGCTATGCGCCGGAAGATCCGGCACGCGCGCAAGTCATCCTTTCCGGCGGGCCGGTCTGGCAGGATTAAAAAACATTCGGGATTACCTGCTTTAGCCGAAGAACGGAATCGGGCCGCCGCCATAGCCATAAATCCACACCAGCAAACCGCCGCCCAGAAGAATGCGGTAAATCGCAAACGGCGTGAAGGTTGACCGTTTAAGCCAGTTCATCAGCATGGCAATGGCGATCAAAGCGGTGATGAAGGACAGGCCCACAGCCAACAGCACATCTATGGTCAATGCCATGTCACCCGATTGTTGCAGATCGATACCGGCCAGAAGGCCAGCGCCCAGAATGACCGGGATCGACAGCAGCATCGAAAACTGTGCGGCATCGGCGCGTTCATAGCCCATCAGGCGTGCCGCCGTCATGGTGATGCCCGAACGGCTGGTGCCGGGAACAAGAGCGATGACCTGTGCGAGGCCGATGAACAACGCCCCGCCCCAGCGCATATGTTCAAGCCGGTTGATCGTCATGCCGATCTTGTCGGCAATCCAAAGGACAATGCCAAAGACAAGCGTGGTCCAGGCAATGATTTCGACCGAACGCAGTTGTTCCTCGATGCCCGAGACTTTGAAATAGAAACCGACCGCGACCACCGGGATGGTGGCGAGGATGATGTGCAGGGCGAGTCGGGCACCGGGATTGATGCGCCCGGACAAAAGAACAAAGAATCCGCCGATCATCGCGAAAACATCGCGCCAGAAATAGATCAGTACGGCAGCCAGTGTGCCGACATGGACGGCAACATCTACCAACAAACCCTGATCTGCAGCACCTGTCAGGGCGGGGGTCAGGATCAGATGACCCGATGAACTGATGGGG
>CBIHMD010000561.1:0-2508 GCA_966210655.1 uncultured Thalassospira sp. | reverse complement strand
CGAGGCCGTTCGCATGATCGATAGCGGTAAATTTGACGTAAGCCCGATCATCACGCAGACCTTCCCGCTTGAAACCGCCAAAGAAGCCTTTGACGTCGCGCGTGATCGCAGCAAATCGGTCAAGGTTCAGTTGTCTTTTTCAAACTAATCCAGTCCGTCATCGGAAAAGCATAGGGCTGTAGCACCAATGGTACCACAGCCCTTTTTTACTTCCCTTGCACTGTGCCATTTAGAGCGCTGTACAATCAATCAGAATGCCAAAACCGCCCATCCCGTTCTAACCAGTCTTACGGAGACGTCTTGCGACCAAAACCTTCAAGGTGACCGCATTCGGTAATTTCATCCGGCTTCCTGAGCTGATTGACTTAGGCAGGCATCTGAAATTTCCTGCCTTAACCCGCAACGTCCCTCATGACCTTGATCAAAGCCGATTTCGCCTCGAAACCAACACCGGGAATTTCTGGCAATCCGACATATCCATCCTCGACTGCAATACCATCGGCAAAACCGCCGAACGGCTGGAAGACATCGGGATAGCTTTCATTTCCGCCCAGATGCAGTCCCGCTGCGATATTAAGCGACATCTGATGACCGCCATGCGGCACCACCCGACGCGAAGACCAGCCAAGGTCTTCCATGACATCAAGTGTCCGCAAATATTCAACAAGCCCGTATGAAAGCGCACAATCGAACTGCACCCAATCGCGATCCGGGCGCATGCCGCCATGGCGCAGCAAATTGCGCGCATCCTGATGGGAAAACAGGTTTTCACCAGTCGCCATTGCACCGTCGTAATGGTTGGCCAATTCCGCCTGCAGTGCGTAATCCAGCGGATCGCCAGCCTCTTCGTACCAGAACAGACCATACGGTTTCAGTGCCTTTGCATAGGCCACCGCAGTTTCCAGATCGAACCGGCCATTGGCATCGACAGCCAGATATTGACCATCCCCGACAACATCAAGAACCGCATCAATACGACGCAGGTCCTCATCAAGAGATGCCGCACCGATCTTCATTTTCACGACCTTGTAACCCCGATCAAGATAGCTTCGCATTTCATCCTGAAGCTGTTTGTGATCCTTGCCCGGATAGTAATAACCACCTGCGGCATAGACCCAGACCTTCTTGTCGGCAACACCATCGCGATAGCGGTCCGCCAACAGTTTCCAAAGTGGTACACCGGCAATTTTCGCCACCGCATCCCAAACCGCCATGTCGATGGTACCCACCGCAACCGAACGTTCACCATGACCACCCGGTTTTTCGTTGGTCATCAACGTTTTCCAGATCGCAAACGGATCAAGATTGTCATTTTCCCGGTCGATCAGGCTTTCGGGATCGGCTTCAAGCACACGGTTGATAAAGCGGTCACGCATCAGCGCGCCCTGCCCGTAACGGCCGTTGGAATTAAATCCGTAACCAATCACCGGCTTCCCGTCACGAATGACATCGGTTACCACCGCAACGACCGAGCAGGTCATTTTGGAAAAATCGATATAGGCATTGGCAATCGGCGAAGCGATTGACGCGGTCTTTTCACGGATATCAACAATACGCATGACGGCTTTCATCCCTTTATGTTGGGTTTTGTCTGAATAGCAGCATATTACGGCTTGTCATCCGGACAGGGCAAATGCCAATCTGGCCTTTGGTTATACCAAAACGGCATTACAAAATGGAACTTCGCTGGCTTGAGGATTATCTGGCGCTCGCCGAGACGCTAAACTTTTCGCGGGCGTCGGAAATGCGTCACATCACACAACCCGCCTTCAGTCGCCGCATACGGGCACTTGAGGATTGGGTTGGCACGCCGCTATTTTCACGAACCACCCACGTTGTTGCCTTAACACCCGCAGGCGAGCATTTCCGCATTCATGCCGAAGCATTGGCACGGCAATCCCATCAGTTGCGTCGCGACACACATGAAATCGGCCAAAGTACAAAATCCGGACTGACTTTTGCCGCCACCCACGCCCTGTCCTTTACCTTCTTTCCCGGCTGGGTCAGAAGGTTTGACGATATGCTGACAATGGGAACATTCAACCTTGTGTCGGATAGTCTGGAACGGTGCGAGCAATTCATGCTGCGCGGCGATGCGCAATTTCTGTTGTGTCATTACCACCCTGCCATGGGAAGTGCGCTTGATGACACCGGCTTTGCCCGCATCAAGGTCGGGCAGGATATCCTGATCCCGATGTCCACCGTAGCCCCGGATGGCACAGCCAAATGGCAACCCGATCCCGAAACCAGTATTCCTTGGCTGGCCTACAGCACGCAATCGGGACTTGGCCGCATAGTTGCTGCCGAAGAAGCCCCAAAACATGCAAAACTAGGATCAAAGGCCGGGTTTACATCGCATCTGGCCGCAACCTTGTTATCGATGGTCAAAGCCGGTGCAGGGATCGCCTGGCTGCCCCGAACTCTTGCTGCATCGGAACTGGAGGATGGCAGCCTCGCGACACACATGAAATCGGCCAAAGTACAAAATCCGGACTGACTTTTGCCGCC
>CBIHMD010000560.1:0-2510 GCA_966210655.1 uncultured Thalassospira sp. | reverse complement strand
CTCGGCCGCCTGCTCGGCAAGGACCTCGGTGACTTCCATCATGCTGGAAATCGAAACCCGTTCGTCAATGCCATGAATTCGTTCGGCTTTCGGGCCATAGCAGGTGGCCGGGATATTGCCGTAAATCTGGAAGAAACGAGCATCCGTTGTCGCGGTGGAGGCATAGTTTTTGATCGCATTGCCGGTGACTTCGTGATGGATGTCGCCGATCATGGTCATCATCGGATGGCTTTCGTCCATCACGCATCCCTCGGCCTGAAAACCGCGATAGGTGATGTCGAATTTTGCACCCTTGCAGGCCGGGTGATTTTCCATCGCACTTTTTGCAACTTCTTCGATGGTTTCACGGACCTTTGATAATTCCATGCCGGGATAGAACCCGACACGGATATCGGTCGAACAAACCGGCGGTACGGTCGATGCCCATTCACCACCTTCGATCTTGCCCAGATTGAAATTCACCGGATGGACATGCGCACCATAGGCCGCATGACGGTGGGTGGAGTGGTTCCAGATGTCTTCGACTTCTTTCAGGGTTTCGAAAAAGCCAAAGGCCGCCTCGATCGCGTTGCTTCCGGCCGAGGTATCAAGAACATGCGCCGGGCTTCCGGTGACGTGAAGCTGGAACCACATCACGCCAAGCTGGGCGGTCATCAGCGTCTGATTGAACGGTTCGGGAATGATTGCGCAATCGGCGCGATACCCGGCATGCAGGCAGGCCAGCGCCCCGTTACCGGTGCATTCTTCTTCGACAACCGATTGCAGGATCACCGGGGCGGCGGGCTCAAGGCCCAGATCATGAAGGGCGGCAAGAGCATGGCAATAGGCAATGATCCCGGCCTTCATATCGCCAGCCCCGCGACCATAAAGCCAGTCGCGTTCGACATAGGGATCAAACGGCCCGCGCCGCCATTGCGCCACCGGCCCGGTCGGTACGACATCGATATGGCCGTTTAAAATCAGGCTGCGTCCGGTTTGCTTTGCCGGTTCATGAATGCCGACGATATTTTCCCGCCCGTTATATTCCGTCGTAACCGGCGGGGAAAAGCCCGGTAAATTGCGCAATTCGTCAATATTGATCGCAACCCGTTCAACCATAAGCCCCATATCGGCAAAACGATCAGCCACCCAGTTCTGGGCCGATGTTTCATTGCCCAGAAGGCTGTCATGGCGAACCAGTGCGCACAGATCATCAATCGCACGATCCCGGCGATTGGCAACGGCACGTCGCAGTTCATTACGATCAAAACGGGTCATGGAACGATTTCCGTGTTCTTTCTTATGGGGTGCGGGCAAGGCCGGGGCGGGTGGCTGCAAGGGCATCTTCGGTCACGCCAAGTTTCACCATCCGGTCCGGAACGCCATCGCCGCAAATCAGGCTGGCGGCGTATTCACCCATGGCGGGTGCGGTTTGAATGCCATAGCCGCCCTGACCGGCAAGCCAGTAGAAGCCATCCGTATTCGGATCGAACGCCGATACCGGATCGCCATCGGCAAAGAAGCTGCGTAAACCAGCCCATGCTTCGCCGGGGCGATTGACCTTAAGCGTGGTTGCCGTCATCAGGCGATCAATCGTGATGGCGATATCAAGTTCTTCGGGCTGGACATCATGGGGAACCGTCGGTGTCGCATCAGACGGTGATACCAGAAGGCGCCCGGCATCTTCCTTGAAATACAGGCCTTCACCGACGTCTGATACCATGTGCCAGCCATGTGCGTTGACATCGGTTGGCAAATCAACCATCACGGCCGTGCGACGTTTGGGGGTGATGCCCAACGGGGTAACGCCCGCCAGTTTTGCAATTTCATCGGCCCAGGCACCTGATGCGTTGACGATGGTTTGCGCCTCATAGGTTTCGCCGCCCGCCGTGACCTGCCAACCGGTTGTGGCCTTTGTGATTGCACTGACATCGGCATTGACGACCAGATCACCGCCAAGCTTTTTGAAATGGCGGATAAAGCCCCAATGCAGCGCATGAACATCAATATCCATGGCATCGGTTTCAAGGGCGCCGCACGCGATCAGATCGGTATTGAGGATCGGGATCAGTTTTTTGATGTCATCGGATGTCAGGGCGATAACATTCGCGCCATTTGCGCGGCCTTCGGTCAGCAGTTCGTCAATTGCGCCTTCGTTGCCGTGGGCAGCGGTCAGGATCACACCGAGCGGGGTCAGGATCGGATTTTCGGTGAAACCTTCGGGCGGATTCAGAAAAAATTCCCGGCTGGCCGTCGACATTTTGCGGATGATTTTCGGGCCATAGGTTTCGCTGTAGAGTGCTGCTGACCGGCCGGTGCTGTGATAGCCGGGTTGATCTTCGCGTTCGAGAACCGTGACGGACCTGCCGCGTTTGGCCAGAAAATAGGCTGCGGACATGCCGGCAATACCGCCGCCAATGATCAGGATATCGGATGTTTTCATTCGGGGCTCCCAGCGGTGGTGGCGTGAAAGGCGTTGATAAACTGAAAAAGGTTTTCAGCCAGTGTGTTACTGACATAACCGCCTTCCT
>CBIHMD010000559.1:0-2511 GCA_966210655.1 uncultured Thalassospira sp. | reverse complement strand
TTCCTTGTCGATGCCAAGAACCTTGGGACCGGCATCAAGTTCGGACTCGCCACCATTTTCATTGGCAACCAGCGGACGGGTAAAGTTGCATTCCGGATAATTCGAACAGCCAAGGAACGCGCCGAATTTGCCAAGCTTGAGGCTCAGCGTCCCATCGGCACATTTCGGGCATTTATGCGGGTCCGTGCCGTCGTCGCGCGTCGGGAACAGGTAATTTTCCAGCATCACCTGAAGCGCATCAAGCACATCGGTGATCTTCAGTTCCTTGGCTTCGTCAACGTTGCCCTTGAAGGCCGACCAGAATTGGTTCAGCACATCGCGCCAGGCAAGGCTTCCGTTTGAAACGTCATCAAGCTGGTTTTCCAGCTCGGCAGTAAAGTTGTACTGCACGTAACGTTCAAAGAATTTTGACAGGAACGCCGTGACCAGACGGCCGCGGTCCTGTGCAATAAAGCGGCGCTTGTCCAGCGTCACATAATCGCGGTCCTGCAACACCGAAATGATCGACGCATAGGTCGACGGACGGCCGATGCCCAGTTCTTCCATCTTCTTGACCAGGCTCGCCTCGGTATAGCGGGGCGGGGGCTGGGTGAAATGCTGGTCGATACTGACTTTGCCAAGATCGGGCTTCTGGCCTTCGTTCAAAGGCGGCAGGCGACGATCATTTTCGTCTTCGGCCTCGTCATCCTTGCCTTCCTGATACAGTTTCAGGAAACCGTCGAATTTAACGACCGAACCATTGGCACGCAGAACCACGTGATTGTCATTCGATGACAGATCAACCGCGACCTGATCGAATTTGGCATCTTCCATCTGGCAGGCGACGGTACGTTTCCAGATCAGGGTGTAAAGGTTCAACTGGTCCTTATCGAGGTGACGCGCAACCTGATCGGGGCGACGGAACAGGTCCGTCGGACGGATGGCTTCGTGGGCTTCCTGTGCGTTCTTGGCTTTGTTGGCAAAGCTGCGTGCGCTTGGCGGCAGGTAATTTTCGCCATAATCCTTGGAAATCAGGCGACGTGCCGCGGCCAGTGCTTCGCCCGACAGGACGACCGCATCTGTACGCATATAGGTGATCAGACCAACCGTCTCGCCACCGATATCAACCCCTTCATAAAGGCGCTGCGCAAGCTGCATGGTGCGTTTCGCGCCAAAGCCCAGCTTGCGTGATGCTTCCTGTTGCAGGGTTGATGTCGTGAAAGGCGGCTGCGGACGGCGTTTGACGTCCTTGCGCTCGACCTTTGAAACCGTATAGCTGCGGCTTTCGACCTTTTCCTTGGCAATCGTCGCTGCACCCTCGTTACCCAGTGCCAGCTTGTCCAGCTTCTCGCCGTTCAGATGGGTCAGACGCGCGGTGAAATTGCCCTCAGGTACCTTGAAACCGGCTTCGAGTGACCAGTATTCATCGGGGCGGAATGCTTCGATCTCGATCTCGCGTTCGCAGATCAGGCGAAGGGCGACGGACTGCACTCGACCGGCCGACCGTGAACCGGGCAGTTTGCGCCACAAAACCGGGGACAGGTTAAAGCCCACCAGATAGTCAAGGGCACGGCGCGCCAGATAGGCATCGACCAGTTCCTGATTAAGCTCACGCGGATTGGCAATCGCGTCGGTAACGGCTTTTTTGGTGATCTCGTGGAATACAACGCGATGAATATCGCGACCACGTAAAAGCTTTTTCTGTTCCAGAACTTCCAGAATATGCCACGAAATCGCTTCCCCTTCGCGATCCGGGTCAGTCGCGAGATAGATGGTGTCGGCATCGCGTGCCGCCGATGCGATCTCGCGGATCTGTTTTTCGGAACGGCCATCGGTTTCCCAGACCATCGCAAATTCGTTGTCGGGATCAACCGATCCATCCTTTGACGGAAGATCGCGGATGTGACCAAACGAGGCCAGCACCTTGTAATCGTCACCGAGATATTTATTGATCGTCTTGGCTTTGGCCGGGGATTCGACGATGACAAGATTCATTACGTTTTTCGTGTCCGGTTCTTGCGCCCTAGGGCGAAAATGTATGTCGTGCTGCGAATGATCCGAATGTCCGACACATATATATAGTGTGATCGTATTTCAGATCAGATTGCGCAAATTGCGGCAAATCACAACAATATTGTCGTAGCACAGATCGCTACGACACTCATTCGGCGATACGCGATACCCTATTTCCGGGGTGACGTTCAACCCTTCCTGCTAGCTCAAGTTCAATCAGCATGGTCGAAATCACATCCGCAGGCATGCCCGATGCCCGGATAAGCTGATCAATCAGAACCGGGCTGCTCGACAATAGTTCAAGAACATCTTCTGTTCCTCGACCCTCATTTCGTGACTTGTCATTTACCCCGGTTTCTTCTTGGTTATCAACGCTTTCAGGGCTGTTATCAATGGTGCCGGTTCTAGCATCGCGTTCGATGGATTGGGTGATGTCACTGAAATCATCTGACGTGCTGTTTATGGTCGCGGCACGGTTGTCGATGGCAAAATGATGAATTCCTTCACGCAGATGATTGT
>CBIHMD010000558.1:0-2512 GCA_966210655.1 uncultured Thalassospira sp. | reverse complement strand
ATATAAAGACAGCAACATCAGACAAAAGAGTTCGATCATGGATTTCCTGCTGACCCCTGGCACCATTGTCCGCCATCCCGGTCAACCCGATTGGGGCCTTGGCCGTATTCAGGCAGTCGACGGCGACCGGATCGCGGTGAATTTCGAAGAAGCCGGACGCCAGATCATCCGTCCGCGTCATGTCGTGCTTGAAATTGTCGAGGCCGCCGCCGGTTACGAATAGGAGCTGCCCGCTTGCGATGGCACGGGACTTGCTGAAATGAAAATATTAAACATTTCGGCGTATTAAACGGAATTTGATACGCAAGGTCGCACGCATCAGGCTACCGGGCGAAGCCACCCCGGTGCTCTGACTTCAATGATAACAAGGTCGGAACGGGTAAATGATTGCAGTCAACAAACCACCACGGGACAGTTTCAAACAGCGTCACCATGCTGCCGCTTTTGCTGTACTCGAACAGTTTTCCGCAGGTCTTGTCGAATATGCGAAGGCGCATGGCGGAACAATCAGCCCGGACAAAATTTTCGCTGCTCTTGATACGTTACGCGGGCAGGAAAACCTGTTTGACAGCGCCTGGATGACGCTTGAAACCGACGTCGACACCGTCAAGGCCCGTCAAAATGCCGCTGTTCGGCATGATCCGCTTGGCCGCCTGATGGTCAGCCGCTTTGCCCATCTGCTTGAAGGACGCGAGGCTGGCGACCTTGAACATGGTGCATTGTCGCGCGAAATACTGCAGCCCTTCTTCAAGGTCATCCGCATGATGGTCGGCATGGATATGCTTCAGGAAATCGACGGCGAAATTCATGCCATCATCGATCAACACGCTGACGAGGATGACGAACTTCGCGATCCGACCGATTATTGGGATCATCTGGCCGAGGAACCTCAGGTCGCCAATCAGCTCAACCTTGTCTTTGCCCGTATGGCATTGCATTTCAAGGAATATGACCGCCGCAAACAGTGGATGGTACAGTTGGTCAATGACAATCTGCCCCATGGCGACCAGGTCTGGACCTTTACCGAAGAACATTGCGTGCGCCTGCTCCGCGCCCTGTTCCGCGATGTTCGCGCCGCCCTTTCCAAACCCGAACGTTCGGCAGAACTGGTTGCAAGGCTTGGCAGCGGAAATGTCGAAACCCTGCGCAATGTCATGGCAGCCCTTGATCGCGATATCGCCGCCCTGCACATCCGCGAAGCCGATAACTGGAAATAGGCAATCGGTTATTCCCCGACAGTAAAAAACCGCGACGGACATTCCTCGCGTTTTTTTACTGTGCCATCTGACGGCAAGGTGATGATTTCATCGCAAATCGGGGTGGTCAAATCGATCCCCCCTGTGCAAAAGTCGAACTTACGCTCTACATAGCGTTTCCGGACCCGCAAAACAGAAACAAGCGCCATCGCCATGACCAGACCGCTGATCGACAAATATGGCCGTCATGTATCCTACCTTCGGGTATCGGTGACGGATCGCTGCGACTTCCGCTGCACCTATTGCATGGCTGAAAGCATGATCTTTCTGCCAAAATCCGAAGTCCTGACACTCGAAGAACTCGATCAGCTTTGTTCGGCCTTTATCGCACGCGGCGTGCGCAAACTGCGCCTGACCGGGGGCGAGCCGCTGGTGCGCCGTGGCATCATGGATCTGATCAGGGATCTGTCGCGTCATCTTAAATCCGGTGCGCTTGACGAACTGACCATGACAACGAATGGCAGCCAGCTTGCCACCTATGCCGATGATCTGGCGCGTCTTGGCGTCAAGCGCCTGAACATCTCGCTTGATAGCCTTGATCATCAGAAATTCGCCGAAATCACCCGTCGCGGCCGCCTTGAACAGGTCCTGGGCGGGCTTGAAGCCGCCAAACAGGCCGGTCTTAAAATCAAGATCAATACTGTCGCCCTTCGTAATTTCAACGAAGACGAAATTTCCCGTCTTGTCGCCTGGTGCGGCAAGGAAGGCTTTGATCTTTGCCTGATTGAAACCATGCCGCTTGGCGATATTGACGGCGACCGGACCGAGCAATATCTGCCGCTGACCGCAGTTCGCGAACGGCTGGAACAGGAATATACCCTGATCCCCAGCAACCACGTCACACCGGGCCCGGCGCGTTATGTCACGGTGGCGGAAACCGGCGGACGTCTTGGCTTTATCACGCCGCTTACTCATAATTTCTGCGAAGGCTGCAACCGCGTGCGCGTGACCTGTACCGGCACGCTTTACATGTGCCTTGGTCAGGAAGATCACGTTGATCTGCGCGCAGCCCTTCGTTCGGGTCAGCCAGAGGCCCTTGACCGGCTGCTTGATGAAGCCATGCTGCTTAAACCCAAGGGGCATGATTTCGTCATCGACCGCAAGGGTCAGAAACCGGCAGTCGGTCGTCATATGAGCATGACCGGCGGCTGATCCAAGCCAACTAGCTCAAATAATATTTATCAATAAACCAGATAACAATTGCACCGAATGCTGCATTTACAATGCCGAATGAAATTTTCCCAATAGTTCTAGAA
>CBIHMD010000557.1:0-2523 GCA_966210655.1 uncultured Thalassospira sp. | reverse complement strand
GTTTTTGTGGGCATTGACTAGCTATAAAGCGCTGAGCCGTCACAATCAGGTCGCGAGACATCAATCTATCGGTGCGAACCAGATAGTTACAACCACTATTTCAGCGACATTTAATCTATGAACGACACGCAGGGCGGGAACTCGGGGTGATTACGCCTGACCACCATGAAGCTGGAAGAGAAGATATGCATTTTGTAATACACAAAAAATATGCAGTAGTCTGGCAGACCTTAGTGGCTGCGGTTTGTGGTTTATCAGTGAGCTGGAACGCGGGAAAACTGTTGCATCGTTGGGAATGTCCTTCCGGCAATTAACTATCTTGCCGGATCCGTGCAAATCCGTTGGCCGCCCTCAGTTGTAATTCTTCGGGGGTATGCCTTTTTCACGAATGTACCAATCGTGAAAAAGGCATCTGTTGTGAATTGATCTACACGCAATGCCTATACCTTCTTACCCCTTTGAGCAGGTTGATTTGTGCGACGCAGTGTTCTAGCTTTGCTTGAAAATAATAAATGCTTGGGGGAGCCTTGGGGAAACCATATGGTTGGGGCTCTTGCACGCGATGGGCAAAACTGCACCGCGTGACCAGATTTCGGAGTCAGGACTGTCAGCCCTTGCAACGGGGTTAGCAGTACTTGGTCTGTCGGGGGACACTGGTCAGATTATCCATGAAGTCGGTCATATGGATGGCCCGCTTCAAAATTCAGACATCATTCGCTGTGCCAGAAAATTTGGTGCGAAGGCTAAAGCTGTTCGCCTTAACGGCAAGGCAATTATGGCTGCGCCTTTACCATTCATTGCTGTTGATCGCGACGGCGGCTATTTCCTTGTCGCGAACCGGACGGATGATGGACAGTATGTTATCGGGCGTCATACCGAAAGAAAACCATCTGTCATTTCTTCTGAGCAGTTCATGGAGTTGTTTTCAGGTGATGCGATTCTTCTGGGGCGCGGTCGGGCGAATGACAATGCGAATGATGCCAATACAGCTCCTTTTGGGTGGCGCTGGTTTTTACCTTTCCTGAAAAAATACCGCGCATCGCTCTCGCATGCGATGACAGCATCGTTGTTCATTCAGATATTTGCGCTGGTCACGCCTTTGTTCGTGATGGTGATCATCGACAAGGTGTTGAGTTCCGGCAATATGTCGACGCTTGATGTCCTTGTGATTGGTCTTGTTGCGATTGCTGTTTTCGATCTGGTGATTGGTGGCTTGCGCCAATATATCTTCTCCCTGACCACGAACAAAATCGATGCAGAGCTTGGTGCGAGTGTCTTTCGCCACCTAACTCACCTGCCGATGGGGTATTTTGCCAGCCGCAGAGTGGGCGATACCGCAGCGCGGGTGAAAGAACTTGAGACGATCCGGACATTTCTGACCGGATCGGCGTTGACGGTTTTTGTTGATTTCGGTTTTACCTTCGTTTTTCTAATTGTGATGTTCGGCTTTGCGCCGCTGCTCGCAACCATCGTCGTCGGATTTCTGGCGGCCACATTGCTGATTTACGGTCTGATTGGTCCTTTCATCAAGGATCGCCTGATGGCCCGCTTCAAGGACAATGCAGATTCCCAATCCCTTCTGGTCGAGGCGGTTTCGGGCATGGAAACCGTCAAGGCACTGGGGATCGAGCCACAGATTCAGCGTCAGTGGGAAGAGCAAATCGCCGCCCGGACGGAATCCTCCTATGCTGCTGACAAAATAAGCACAATCACCCAGCAGGCCGCCGGTTTCCTGAACAAGATTCTGATCGCGCTGACATTATGGATTGGCGCAGGAATGGTGATGGAAGGTGCCCTGACGGCCGGCCAACTGATTGCATTTAACATGCTGGTGGGCCGCGTTACGGCGCCCGCAATGCGGATAGCCCAGTTGTTACAGCAACTGGCTCAAACGAAGGTGGCGCTTAAACGGGTCGCCGACATCGTCGATGCACCGGTCGAACCGGTACGTTCTGACCGGCGTTCGGTGATGCCCAAGCTGAATGGCAATATACGGTTTGACCACGTCACGTTCCGGTATCAGGCGGACGGTGCGAAAATCCTAGATAATGTCAGTTTCAATGTCCGTGCCGGACAGGTGATCGGTCTTGTCGGCGTATCCGGTGCTGGCAAAACGACGTTATTGCGGTTGCTGCAACGGTTCTATCCCGTCGAAGGTGGTCGTATTCTGATCGACGGGATGGATATTAGTGCCGCTGATCCGGCGTGGCTTAGAAGACAGATTGGTGCGGTATTGCAGGACAATTTCCTGTTTAACCGAACCGTGCGTGAGAATATTGCAATCGCCCGTCCCGGGCTTCCGATTGAATATGTTGTTCATGCAGCAAAACTAGCCAATGCACACGAGTTTATTGTCCAGCTCCCCGAAGCCTACGATACCGTAATCGGTGAGCGTGGTGCGACGTTGTCGGGCGGGCAAAAACAACGTTTGGCACTTGCGCGTGCATTGGTGACCAATCCATCAATCCTTCTTCTGGATGAGGCAACAAGTTCCCTTGACAGCGCTTCTGAGCGGGCCATTCA
>CBIHMD010000556.1:0-2526 GCA_966210655.1 uncultured Thalassospira sp. | reverse complement strand
GTTTCTGTCACGATCTTGCCTTCACAATCAGGCCGCTTCCTCGGACGTTGATTCCTTCAGCTTTTCTAACAGGTCGCAGGCCGCTTCGGCAATCACGGTTCCGGGCGGGAATATCGCCTCTGCCCCGGCTTCGTAAAGTTTGTCAAAATCCTGCGGCGGGATAACACCACCTGCAACGATCATGATGTCTTCGCGGCCAAGCTTGTCCAACTCCGCCCGAAGCTGCGGCACAAGCGTGAGGTGACCGGCGGCGAGTGAACTGGCACCAACAATATGCACATCGTTTTCAACCGCCTGTCGGGCGGCTTCTTCGGGTGTCTGGAACAGCGGGCCGATATCGACGTCAAAGCCAAGATCGGCAAAGGCCGTGGCGATGACTTTCTGGCCGCGGTCATGCCCGTCCTGCCCCATCTTGGCAATCAGGATGCGCGGGCGGCGGCCTTCGGATTGCTCGAACTCGTTTACCAGCCGGTCGACCTTGGCCAGTGCCTCGTTACCGGCACCGACTTCGGTTTTATAGACCCCCGAAATCGACCGGATTACCGCCTGATGACGGCCATAGACCTTTTCAAGCGCATCGGAAATCTCGCCCACCGTGCATTTCGACCGGGCGGCCTGCACGGCAAGTTCAAGAAGATTGCCGCTGCCCTGATCGGCGGCATTGGTCAGGGCGGTAAGGGCGGCTTCAACATCCGCATTATTGCGTTCGGCACGCAGGCGTTCCAGCTTTGCGATCTGCTGACGGCGGACTTCGGCGTTATCGACCTGTAAAACATCGACCGGGCGATCATCGGTCGCACGGTATTTGTTCACACCCACCAGTGTCTGGCGGCCGCTATCGATGCGGGCCTGTGTGCGTGCCGCCGCTTCTTCGATGCGCATTTTCGGAATGCCGGCTTCAATCGCCTTGGCCATGCCACCCTGTTCTTCGACCTCAAGGATATGGGCCCATGCCTTTTCCGCCAGATCACGGGTCAGGCGTTCGACATAATAGGACCCGCCCCACGGATCGATGACCCTGGTCGTACCGCTTTCCTGTTGCAGGAAAAGCTGCGTATTGCGTGCAATGCGCGCCGAAAAATCGGTCGGCAGGGCCAATGCCTCGTCAAGGGCGTTGGTGTGAAGCGACTGCGTGTGGCCCTGTGTTGATGCCATCGCCTCGACACAGGTGCGGATGACGTTGTTAAACACATCCTGGGCTGTCAGTGACCAGCCCGATGTCTGGCTGTGTGTCCGCAATGACAGCGATTTGGGGCTCTGCGGATCGAACTGTTTGATCAGCTTGGCCCAGATCATGCGTGCGGCGCGCATTTTGGCGATTTCCATAAAGAAATTCATGCCAATCGCCCAGAAGAACGACAAACGCGGCGCGAATTTATCAATCGGAAGCCCGGCAGCCTGACCGGCACGGGCATATTCGATGCCATCGGCCAGGGTATAGGCCAGTTCAAGGTCCGCCGTCGCCCCGGCTTCCTGCATGTGATAGCCGGAAATCGAGATCGAGTTGAATTTCGGCATATTTTGCGAGGTAAAGGCAAAGATGTCCGAAATGATCCGCATCGAGGGTTTCGGCGGATAGATATAGGTATTGCGAACCATGAATTCCTTCAGAATGTCATTCTGAATGGTGCCCGAAAGCTGTTCATGCTTCACACCCTGTTCTTCGGCAGCCGCGATATAAAGCGCCATCACCGGCAGAACCGCGCCATTCATGGTCATGGATACCGACATCTGATCGAGCGGAATGCCATCAAAAAGGGTCCGCATGTCATAGATGCTGTCAATTGCCACACCGGCCATGCCGACATCACCGGTCACGCGCGGATGGTCGCTGTCATAACCGCGATGGGTGGCAAGGTCGAAGGCAATCGACAGGCCCTTTTGCCCGGCGGCAAGGTTGCGGCGATAAAATGCGTTGGATTCTTCGGCGGTCGAAAAACCGGCATATTGCCGGATCGTCCAGGGTTGCTGGACATACATGGTCGGATAGGGGCCGCGCAGGAAGGGCGGCATGCCCGGCATGGTGTTTAAATGATCCAGCCCCGCCAGATCATCCACGCCAAAGACCGCTTTGACATCGATGCCTTCGGGGGTGGTCCAGGGGGTGGTGTTTGCCGGGCTGCTTGGGCCGGAAGTAGCACGATCAAACAGCGGCAGATCGGAAAAGTCCGGAATCCGGGTCATGGTTATTTTACCCCCAGATGTGAAAGGGCCGTCTCGCAGATCGCAAGAACATCCGCCCCGATAAATATGAAATCATCGATACCGGCCGCCTCGTAATCGGCCCTGGCATCGCCGGGATGCCCGGCAAGGTAAATGCGGGTTGCCCCGGCCTGTTTAAGGTTTTGGGCGACATCGGCGGCCATGTCGGCATATTGCGGGTCCGATCCGCAAATCACCGCGATTTTGGCGCCACTTTCGCCAAATGCCTTGGCAGCATCAGAGGCATCGGCAAAGCCGGTATTGGTGATTGCCTCAATCCCGCCAGCTGCGAAAAAGTTTCGGGCAAACTTGGCGCGCGCGGTG
>CBIHMD010000555.1:0-2544 GCA_966210655.1 uncultured Thalassospira sp. | reverse complement strand
GTACAGAGGTTACCGCGCGGTCGCTGCCAGTCGGGGCAGATGTGATTATCCTGCCGCCGTATGGCGAAATCCAGGTTGACGGTGTAACCGTCACCACCGGTCGGACCGGGCATGCCTTTGGCGGGGTGTGGTTGCATTTCGAACTGGGGGGCGGGGTGCTGTATACCGGCGATTTCTGCAAGGAGTCTGATTACTTCCTGTATGATACGCCGCCCGACGCGGCGACGGTTCTGATGGATGCGTCCTATGGGATGGAACGCCTGACACAGCAGGTGCGGATTGACGGGCTTTTGACCAAGATGTCCAAACTTGATGGCCAGATCCTGTTTCCTGT
The DNA here is from genome assembly GCA_966210655.1 of uncultured Thalassospira sp. GTDB lineage: Bacteria > Pseudomonadota > Alphaproteobacteria > Rhodospirillales > Thalassospiraceae > Thalassospira. The sequence continues at coordinate 2,210 of CBIHMD010000555.1, read as the reverse complement.
ACCGCCGAGCGGACGGGCGGGGGAAATGGCATTGCTGTTTGAAAAGCATGGCATGACCGATTGGTCGATGGATGCGCGGTGTTATGGCCGGGTCAAACAGGTTCTGGGCGATGGCGGATCGGATTATGTGTCGTTTGACGCGATCAAAAAACTGCGCGGTCTTAAGGACAAGGCGCGTGATTTCAATCCTGATGCCAGATTGCTTTTGTGCCATGCGCCGTGCGGCACATATGGCATGGCGGGCGAACTGATTGAAAAATGGGGACAGGAAGGGCGATTGGGCCGTGATGCGCATGTGATTTTTACCGGTTTCATGCCGGTCGAGGCGCGCCAAATGGTCGAAAAGGGCCATGCGCATTTCCGGCGCTGGAACGTGCATCCGTTGTTTGACGATGTGGTCGCGATGGCCAATGACTGCCATGCGATGCAGATCGTGCCGCTGTTTAATGGCCGTCCCGAGGACTTTGCCCTTGTCGATGGCTTCGACGGGCGGTTACAGCTTTCGGATCGGTTTTATCTGTAAATGGGCAATGACCAGACATGATTTATCCTGCAAAGACGTTCGATTTTCCGAAAGTGCCGTTTGTGTTTATCCGGCACGGGGAAACCGATGCCAACAAGGCCGAAATCATCGCCGGGTCAAGCGAGCCGCCATTGAACAATGCGGGCCGCGAACAGGCGCGTGCGATTGCACCATTGATGGCGATGGGAAAATGGCAGGCGGTCTATGTCAGCCCGCAGGACAGGGCCCGCAAAACAGCCGAACTGGTTTTGCCTGATTATGAATTGCACATTCTTGACGGGTTGCGCGAGCGTCATTGGGGGGACCTCGAAGGTCGCCCGATTTCCGAAGTGTGTTCGCGGTTCGATACCCCGCCAAATGGCGAGGGATTTGATGCCATGTGCCAGCGGATATCGTTTGCCATGCAAACCGCATTGGCCGGGGTCAGTGACCAATTGACCGTAGTGGTTGCCCATTCGGGTGTGGGGCGCTGCATTCTTTACATGACCGGCTTTGATGCCGAAGGGCCGCGCATTGCCAATGCAGCACCGATCCTGTTTCGTCCGACTGGGGCGGGATGGGAATATGAAAATTTGACCGAAGATTTGATCAGGGAGATTTCCGCGTGAGCCAGCCAGAAACCTTACGATCCGGCTCGATCAATACCCCGCGCGATGCGGTGGTGTTCGATATGGATGGCACGCTGGCCTATTTCGATGCCGATGAATTGGGGCATCTGGTGCATGGGGTGGAAAAGCATTGGGATGCGTTTTTCGATGAAATGGACAAGGCCGCCCCGATTGCCGATATCGAACGGCTTTTGCGGGTTTTGCACCAGTCCGGGCAGGCGATTGTGATCTGTTCTGGTCGCCCGGCTGGATGGCAACACCGGTCCGAAGCATGGCTGCGCGCGCATGGCATTCCGTTTGACGGCATGTATCTGCGCCCCGAAGATGCCGATCACCGCACGGATGAAGAAGTCAAAGAAGACCTTCTGGCGCAAATTCGGGCCGATGGATTTAACCCGTGGCTGGTGGTCGATGATCGCAAGCGGGTGGTGGATAAATGGCGGGATATGGGGCTGACCTGCCTGCAATGCGCCCCCGGAGATTTTTAAGCCCGTAAAGAAAAAGACCGGCAAATTTGCCGGTCTTTGTCGTTTTAATCGAAAAGCGGTTTGTAGTCGCCGTATCCCTCGGCATCAAGGTCACCGACCGGGATAAAGCGAAGCGATGCGGAATTGATGCAATAGCGCAGGCCACCGGCTTCTTTGGGGCCGTCGGGGAAAACATGGCCCAGATGGCTGTCGCCATGTCTGGAGCGGACTTCGATCCGGCGCATGCCGTGCGTATTGTCTTCACGGGCCACGACATGATCGGTTTCGACCGGGCGGGTGAAGCTTGGCCAGCCACAGCCGCTATCGAATTTGTCGCGGGATGTGAATAAGGGCTCGCCCGAGACGATATCGACATAAAGCCCGTCTTCCTTGTGATCCCAGAATTCATTGCGAAACGGTGGTTCTGTGCCGCTGTTTTGCGTGATGTGATACTGGTTGGCATCAAGGGCTTTGATTGCATCCGGGTTCTTGGTGTATTTCGTCATGGTTACTCCGGCAGGCGTGATTTGATCATGCTTCCGAAGATGGTCGGATTGGCCGCAATGTCCAGTGCCTTCACGGCAAAGTTATGGATTTTGGCGACCTGTTCAC
>CBIHMD010000554.1:0-2560 GCA_966210655.1 uncultured Thalassospira sp. | reverse complement strand
GTGATTTGCAGTAAAAAATTCAAAAAATTTTCAGATCGGGAAAAAAGCCAGAAAACCCGCGGCCTTCGTCGGAAGGATCAGTAAATGATCGTGAGTAACGGCAACCGGGTGACGCGCGCGGATGTAGTTTGCTCGATCGAGGCAAAAACCGCATCAAGGTCGGCAGTATCAAATACCCCCGTAACCTTGAGGTCACGCAACGCATCGCGCGCCACAACGATCCTGCCCGGCTGATAGCGTTCCAGTTCCGTCATCACATCCGAAAGGGTTCGCTGATTGAAAATCAGCTTACCGCGCTGCCAGCTGCCATAAGCCGCAAGATCGGCATCCGTGATCTTTTTCAGCCCGCCATTGCCATCATAACGCACCTGCTGCCCGACGGTGATCCGCACCGGTTCACTGTCCCCACTGGTCACTTCGACAATGCCTTCGCGCACGGTGACATTCGCCGCATCGCCGTCAAGCCGAACCCCGTAAACCGTGCCAACCGCACGTGCTGCCCCACCATTGGCGGAAACGACAAACGGATGATCGGCATCCTTTGCCACGTCAAAAATCACTTCGCCCGCTTCAAGGCGGATTTCACGTCGAGGGCCGGAAAAATCAACCGAAAAGGCCGATGCGGTATTCATATGCGCCACCGATCCATCGGCAAGCGTCACCACGCGTTGCTGCCCGATGGCGGTACTGTAATCCGATGTCCAGCGCGCGATGGGCCCGGTTGCTTCCAGCCCGCCAAAGATCACCAGCATCAATGTACACACCATTGCCCCTGCAATGGCAAGGCGTCCGGGCCGGGCGCCAAATACCCTGTGTTGTGCCGGTTGCCTGCGGATCGGAGCTGTCCCCGGCACGGGGGATCGGAAACTGCCGATCTCGTCCTGAATGTCGGGGGTTTCTTTCCATTGCCGCGCGGTTCCGGTTTGACCAACTGCCGCAAAAAGGCTTCTGGCCTCGGCGGCGGCACGGGCATGGCTCGGGCTTTGCGCGCACCAGTCGGCAAACGCCGCACGGTCGCGCATGCTGGCATCGCCCGATTGCAGCATCACCAGCCATTCAATCGCCTGATCGCCAATATCCGCGGCCAATGGCCTGCTGGCTGGTTGCTGATCCGATAACCCGGTCTTCAAAACCCGATACCCCGAAAATGGTCCCGTATGGCCACGCTTGCATGGCCCTTATTGTTAAGACGTTTGGGCAGGGGCAAATCCGCAATGATTTTTGCCATTATTTTTCGCCCTCGCGCAAAAGCTCATCGCGGCAATGTTGCAGGGCGCGCACGATATATTTCGCGACCATGCTGTTGGATACGCCAAGACGCTGCGCAATTTCCATGTGCGACAAACCATCAACCCGAAACATCAACAATGCCGCCCGGGGCTTTTCTGGCAGCTTTTCCAGCGCCTTATCAAGCAGTAAAATCTGTTCGCGATCCAGAACGATGTTTTCGGGGCCGGGTTTGGGATCGTGGATCGCATCGGTATCCTCGTCCATGTCGTGATGGGCGGTGATACGTTTTTCCCTCCTGATCCCGTCAATCGCAAGGTTCCCGGCAACCCGATAGATATAGGCACGCGGATTTTCGATCACGTCCCCCTGATCGGGCGTACCGGCAAGCCGCACGTAGGTATCCTGCACCACATCAGCCGCGCGTTCACAATCCCCGCCCAGCTTTCGGGTCAGAAACCGGAAAAGCTGTTCGTAATTTTCCTGAAAGCTTGCGATCAGAACCGATGCGCTGCTGCGCGCCATGGTCTTGCCCAAACACACCGTTGCCAAATGATGCAGGTTCCCCTGCTCCGCCCGTGTATTAGCAAGAACCAAATCCGAAAACAATGAGAATAATTCGCATTGTTAATAACTATGCATACCGGTAATGCCCCAAAACAAAAAGGCTGCCACCGGTTTCCCGACAGCAGCCTTTGATTTTCCGGTGAGCCTGGCTACTAGCCACGCCCGCGATACGGTGCCACACCCTGATCGGGGATCCACACCCCTTCGGGGGCCGGGCCGGTCTGGTAAAACACGTCAATCGGGATGCCACCGCGCGGATACCAATATCCGCCGATACGCAGCCATTTCGGATCAATCATATCAGCAATCCGTTTGCCGACCTTGACCGTGCAATCCTCGTGGAACGAGCCATGATTGCGAAACGACGTCAGAAACAGCTTCAATGACTTGCTTTCGACAAGCCAGTCACCCGGCACATAATCAATCACCAGATGGTCAAAATCCGGCTGACCGGTGATCGGGCAAAGCGATGTGAATTCCGGTGCGACAAACCGCACACAATAATCGGTTCCCGCCTGCGGGTTCGAAACGCGCTCAAGAACCGCCTCATCGGGGCTTGCGGGCTGTTCGGTGGTCCCGCCCAGCATGGTCAGGTTGTCGTATATGGTTTGATCAGCCATGTGATTAATCCTCGATGATCGGCACGGGATCAATGTCCCCGCCTTCCTGCCCGGCGTAAAAATCACGGGCGAACTGTTCCATGCGGCGCTGGGCAATGGCGTCGCGCATGCCGCGCATCAGGTCCTGATAATAGGCAAGGTTATGC
>CBIHMD010000553.1:0-2561 GCA_966210655.1 uncultured Thalassospira sp. | reverse complement strand
GTTCCAGGATTTAGGGTCAAAACTCATTCGGCGATGCATGGCAGCATCGCGCATTGCGAAATACAGGAAACATTCATGATCACGGTCTATGGCATCAAAAACTGCGACACAGTCAAAAAATCCCTGAAATGGTTCGACGCCAAGGGACTTGAACATACGTTCCATGATTTCCGGGTTGACGGAATTGATGCCAAAACCATCGAAGGCTGGCTTGCCGAAGTCGGCGGCAAGATCCTGATCAATAAACGCGGGCCAAGCTATCGCAACCTTTCCGATGCCGACAAGGCCGTGCTGGAAAATGATGATACCGCCGCGGCAACCATCCTTGCGGCCAACCCGACCGTGATCAAACGACCGGTTGTCGATTTCGGCACAACCCGCACGGTTGCCTATGACGATGGCCGCTGGTCCGAACTGGCCGGAGCATGAGCAGGGAAATGATGGACGCGATTGTGACTAAACCGGTCGTACGAGGTGTGATCTTTGATTGCGATGGTGTGCTGGTTGATACCGAAAACCTTGCGAACAAGGTTCTGACCGATCTGCTGTGTGAATATGGCTGTGACATGACCCCGGTGCAAAGCCATGAATTCTTTATCGGCGGTACATTGGCGTCTGTTGCACCCAAAATGGCTGAATCTTTTGGGGTGACGCTTCCTGACGGCTGGATTAAGGAATGTTATGCCAGAACCTTCAAATCATTTGAAAAAGATCTGAAACCATATGCCGATCTTGGTGCGGTTCTTGATCTGCTGGATCGCAATGCTATTCCGATGGCGGTTGGCAGTAACGGTCCGCATGACAAGATGGATGTATCACTTGGCAAGGTTGGATTGCTGGATCGTTTTCGCGGGCGGATATGCTCGGCTCATGACGTCGCACATGCCAAACCTGCACCGGATGTTTATTTGCTGGCGGCTGAAAAAATCGGCGTCGATATTACCCAATGCGTTGTCGTCGATGATAGCATCAGCGGTGTTCGTGCCGGTGTGGCTTCGGGGGCGACTACAATTGGTCTGGTTGATCTGACGCCGGAGGAAGCCTTGCGCGATGCGGGGGCACATTACACCGCCGAAAACCATCTGGCCCTGCGCGATCTGCTGGCAAGCTGGTTACGCTAATTACAGATACCGGGCGGCACGTGGTCAGTACCGCCCGTCTGTTGCTGGGTAAGAAAAATTCTTACAATATGCGTTTGGTAAGGTTTTTTCTTACTCTCCGATCACAATCCCTTCGCGCCGCGGGTCGGCACCGCCGATCAATCCCTGATCGGTGATCTGGATGATATGCAGCCCCGAATTCAGATCCTTGATGCTGGTTTCATATCCAAGGGCTTCAAGGGCAGGGGCAAGATTTTCGGCTGTTGTTCCTGCTTCAATGTCATAAGTCCCGAACCGGTTGACCAGATGGGGCATACTGACAGCACCCTGCGGGCTTTTTTTCCAGTCGATCAGCGCGATCAACGATTGCGCGACATAGCCGATAATCCGCGATCCACCGGGCGATCCGGTAATAATCATCGGCTTGCCGTCCTGCATTACAATCGTCGGTGCCATCGAGGACCTTGGCCGTTTGCCGGGCTCCAGCCGGTTGGCAATCGGGATGCCGTCGCTGTGGGTGGCAAACGAGAAATCGGTCAGTTCGTTATTTAACATGAAGCCCCGAACCATCAGGCGTGACCCAAAGCCGTTTTCAATAGTGGTGGTCATCGACACCGCATTCCCCATTGCATCGACTATGGAAAAGTGGCTGGTGCTGGGGAATTCGATTGCCTGATCATCGGCAAGCCGCATGGCATGGCTGAATGCGGGGATGCCTGGTTCCACACTTTCCAGCGCCCGGTCGCTTTCCAGAAGTTTCGATCTTTGCGCCAGGTATTCTTTATCCAGCAATCCGGTCAACGGCATCGGCACAAAATCGACATCGGCCATGTAACGCCCGCGATCAGCGAATGCCAGTCGCGATGCATCGCCGATCAGACGCCAGCTTTCTGGTGATTCCGGGCCAAGGGCCGCTATATCGAACGGCTCGATCAGGCCCAGAATTTGTCCGACTGTCAAAGCACCGGACGACGGTGGTCCCATGCCGCAGATTTCGTATCCGCGATAATCGCTGCAAACCGGATCGCGTTCCTTGACCATGTAATTGGCAAGGTCCTTTAACGATAGAATGCCGGGGTTCCAGCTTGCGCCCTGAACCTTGTCAACGATGTCATTGGCGATTGGGCCAAAATAAAAGCCATCAGTACCATTTTGCGCCAAAGACTTAAGGGTGTTGGCGTAGTCCGGGTTTTTCAGCAGGGCCCCTTCTTCAAGGGGCTCTCCATTGGCATCAAAGAAATATCCCTTCGCCGTATCATCGCGGGAAAGTTTTTCACTATCTTCGGCAATCAGCCCGGCAAGACGCTGCGAAACGTTGAAGCCGATTTCAGCGCGCTCGATGGCCGGGGAAAGCAATGTTGGCCATTCAAGCTGCCCCCATTTTTCATGGGCGGCTTTCAGCAATGCCGGTGTCCCCGGTGTTCCAACGGAACGACCGCCGACAACGGCATCATAGAATTC
>CBIHMD010000552.1:0-2563 GCA_966210655.1 uncultured Thalassospira sp. | reverse complement strand
ATGTGACGCTGCATGGCGTCGATGCGCTGATCATATCCTCGCAACCCGATGTCCTTTGGCGTCTGGCCGATATCGCTTTTATACCGGAATTTGAAAATGCAGCGCTTGCTTCGATGCAAGGGGCGGCTGATACCATTGCAGGCCTTGTCATCCATGACCGAAATCCTGATTTCGCCGGGCGTCAATTGGCCGATATGCGGGATGGATCGGGTATGTTGTGGCAGGAGAAGCTGCTCGAACAGGGGCGCGTGATCCTTTTGCCCGAAAGGGACCGCCCGATTGATGCCCTGATCCGGGCTGAACAATCTGCCATGTCACAGAAACGCGGGCTTTGGGCCGCGAACCAGAAACCGGCCTATCATTATGCCGGTTCGTCCGAACTGGCGAGCGATCTGCCTGATGCCGCGCAGGCCATCGGGCGGTTTGCGGTGATCGACGGCATTCTCAAACGTATCGAAGACCGTGAATGGCGCAGTTACCTTAATTTCGGTGCCGACTGGCGCGACGATTTCACCGTGATGGTCGACCGCGGCCGTCGTGACGCCATCGCCGCCACCGGGCAGCATATGGAAGACTGGATTGGCCGGAAAATCCGTGTCCGCGGCCTGATCGAGGATCGCGGTGGTCCTTATCTGGAACTCTCTAATCCGGCGTCCCTATGTGTGGAACAGTCTGTCGGGCAACCGTGAACGGCTTTGGACTTGTCCAATAACACTTTGGACGTGTAGAAGAATGGGACGATAGATTCCAAGAGGCTCCCCAATGCTTTATCCCGAGATCGAACCCGCTTATTCCGGCTGGCTGGAACGGCCCGACGGGCATGCAATCTATTGGGAAGAGCTTGGCAATCCCGATGGCATTCCGGTGATTTTCCTGCATGGCGGCCCGGGTGCAGGGATGTCGCCCAATTCGCGGCGCTTTTTTGATCCCGAAAAATATCGGGTGATCCTGCATGACCAACGCGGTGCCGGTAAATCCCGTCCGTTCGGCAGCCTTGAAAACAATACAACCGACCATCTGATCGGCGATATCGAAGCCCTTCGCAAGGATCGCGGTATTGATAAATGGCTGGTCTTTGGCGGGTCGTGGGGATCGACACTGTCGCTGGCTTACGGGCAGGCCCATCCGGAACGTGCCTTGGGCTTTGTTCTGCGCGGGATATTCCTGTGCCGGGATCAGGAAATCGACTGGTTCATGGATGGCATGGGAAAAATCTTTGCTGAGGCCGAGAAAAAATTCCTCGCCTCCGTCGGGTTTGACCGCAATCCCGGAAGTGCTGCCCTGCTGGAACGTTTTGGTGATGTCTTTGCCGGCAAGGAAGGCGAAGCCGCCGCCATTTCCGCGGCGCGTGCATGGTCGGGCTATGAGGCCACCTGCTGCACATTGCTTCCCGATGACAGTCTGGTCGAGGATTTCGAAAGCGACGGGATCGCGCTTGCGCTGGCGCGGCTGGAGCATCATTACTTCGTCAATAAGGGTTTCTTCACGCCCGACCAGTTACTTCAGAATATGGATCGCATTCGTCATTTGCCCGCCCGGATCATTCAGGGCCGCTATGACATCGTCTGCCCGCCGGTTTCCGCATTTGATCTGCACGCGAAATGGCCGGGTGCTGAAATGAATATCGTTGAGGATGCCGGTCACGCGGCAAGTGAGCCGGGGATCGTGCGCGAACTCGTTCGTGCCACGAACTCCTTTAATAGCACCGGATTTGATAAAAACTAGAACAGCCGGTTCATTGTTTTGTTGTCTATATCATACGGTTGGGTAAGATACGCCCACGTTGATCTTAGAGGGGACTTAAGTTGATGCGTTTGGTTTTGGGGAAAATCATTGCGCTTATGGTTGTGGTTGGTCTTGCCGGCACCGCACAGGCGCAGCAGTTTTTGGGAAATAATAACGATTCCGGCCTGCTGGAATTTTCGACCGGTATGGTCGATATCACGCAGGATGACGAGGCGGCTGAATTCCGTCTTGATTACCGTTTCCAGCATGCCATGTTTGGCGTTGCCCGCCCGATTGCCGGTTTGATGGTCACCAGCGACAAGGCGGCACACGGTTATGGCGGCATTGCGATGGATGTGCTTTGGGGCGATCACTTCGTTTCAAGCATCTATACCTCGGTCGGTGCCTATCATCAGGGTGACGGCGAAGACCTTGGTCACTGGATCGAATTCCGTTCGGGGCTTGAGCTTGGCTTCCGCTTTGACAGCCGCGAACGTCTGAGCCTCGGCATTGCGCACATTTCGAATGCCAGCATCGGCGACGAAAACCCGGGTACGGAAATTCTGTCTCTGACCTATGCGATTCCGATCGACGCGATCTTTAACTGATCGGTGCCTTCGGAACACTGCTTCAAGCCCCGCCACTCGTGGGGCTTTTTGCTTTTTCGGGCCTTGGCAGGGCAAATTTGGTTCGCTGCCGGATTGATCGCAGCTATCGAAGCTGCTAATTGAATGCCTCTTGCCGATAAAGTGCGCCCGTAGCTCAGCAGGATAGAGCACCAGATTCCTAATCTGGGGGCCACAGGTTCGAATCCTGTCGGGCGCACCATCTCCTTTTG
>CBIHMD010000551.1:0-2566 GCA_966210655.1 uncultured Thalassospira sp. | reverse complement strand
TCGTGAGACGCCGTTAAAAGATAACGGGATGGAATAATCGCGACCTTTCGGGGAAATAACTTCCGGGGAAATCGCCAATGGCTGACAGCTTCCAGATTCTGATCGCAGACGATCATCCGCTTGTACGCGGTGCACTCAAACAGGCCCTGTCATCAGAATTGGAAAATGTCACGCTATACGAGGCCGGAAGCCTTTCCGAAGCCATCGAACAGATCGAAGCCCATGGCGGCGATATCGACCTTGTCCTGCTGGACCTGCACATGCCCGGCATGAACGGTTTTACCGGCCTGTTCACCCTGCGCGCTTCCTGGCCCGACATTCCCGTTTCCATCGTCTCGGCCAGTCAGGAACTGCCGGTCGTCCGCCGTTCGATTGAATATGGCGCATCGGCCTTCGTGCCAAAATCCGCCCCCGTTGATCAGATCGGGACGGCCATCCGCACCGTTCTGAATGGCGATATGTGGATGCCCGACTGGGCGCGCGACGCCATCGAAAACGGCCCGGCCGATGACGAGGCCACCGGCCTTGCCGAAAAAATCGGCCAGCTCACGCCACAGCAATTGCGCGTGCTCAACATGCTGACCGAAGGCAAACTGAACAAACAGATCGCCTACGAGCTTGACGTGACCGAAGCCACCGTAAAGGCCCACGTTTCCGCCATCCTGCGCAAACTTTCGGTCCATAGCCGCACACAGGCTGTCATCATGGCCCGCGAACTGCAATTGCAGGAACCGGCGATCGAGGCATAAGGGTAAGGGTCACGCCCGTCGCTCTGCCCGGCCTAAACTGTCACGTCCCTGCCAGACCGGCACCAATTTATCACCGTAATTGCGCGTGATGCTTCCTGTGCAACGCACCCTCTGCCCCGCACAGGAGATCACCAGATGAAGAAATCCCTTTCGCTGTCTGCCATGGCGGTTGCCGCCGCGCTTGTCGTCACGGCCCCGGCCCCGGCCTTTGCCCAGCAGGACCCGCAGACCACCGCCGCCATGGCCAAAATTCTCGGTGACGTCATCGGCAATACCATCCGCAAGGCCGCCGAAGATGTGCGCGCCAATACCGGCATTGATCCCCTGTCACGCGGATATGGCAATGATGCAAACGCGGCATCTGCACCTGCCCCCACCAATCCGTCCGATGACCTGCGCCGTGAACTGGCAACCCTGAATGCCGCCCATGATCAGGCAATCACCACCCACCTTGAAGAACTGCACGGTGAACTGGAAAAGGCCGAACTGGAATTTCAGAACTTTGCCGAACGTGCCGATAATGCCGACGAAGTACGCGACAGCCTTCAGACCAGGGCCGACACCGCCTATGAAAAGTTCACCAGAAACATTGCCGCGGAAAATGCCCGCTTCGATGAAAAACGTGCTGCCATCCTTCAGGGATAGCTCCGCCTTGCCCGGTCTTGCAATGTAAACGGAACATCGCCCGGTCACAGGGCGTTACAGGAAGGCACCCCCTCCTGCCGTTTGCATCCAGCCCGGCAGAAACACCGCCGGAGCCCTTGCATGACCGATCCGACCACAGCACCTGACACCACCAACACTGAAAACGGTGCTGCGGATATCATCGACGAAGCCGAACAGCACGCGCGCAGCATGCGGGCACGGGCCTATCGCCGGGCACGCACGGTATCGGTCATCGGCACCTTCGTCATTCTGGCTTTCGGGTGTTTTTATGTCGCCCAAAGCCTGATCCTGCCGGTGATCCTTGCCTTTTTGCTGGCACTGGTTTTCTCGCCGGTCGTGCGCACACTCGCACGCTATCACATTCCGCAAAGCCTGACCGCGCTTGCGATTGTCCTGACATTGACGGCAACGGTGATTGCCGGGGTTTACGGGCTAAGCGACCCGGTATCGAAATGGATTGATGATGCGCCCCAGATCGAACGCCAGTTGCGCCTGCGCCTGGCCGATCTTGGCGGGCCGCTTGAAAAGCTGCGCGATGTGCAAAAACAGGTCGAAAAGGCCACCAACCAGACTAACGGCAACAACGAACAGCAGGTGGTAGTTGCCGAACCCAACCTGATCAGCCAGGCAGCCCAGGGCGCACCGGAAATCGTCGCCGGAATTGCGCTAATGCTTGTGCTGATCCTGTTTATCCTGTCATCGGGCGACATGATTTATGAAAAAATGGTGCGCGCCCTGCCGACCTTTGGCGACCGGCGCAAGGGATTGCGCATCGCCCATGATATCGAACGCGAAGTTTCGCGCTACCTTCTGACCATATCGGCGATCAATATCTGCCTTGGCATCCTGATCGGCACCCTGCTTGCCATTGTCGGCATGCCCAACCCGGTTTTGTGGGGCATTGTCGCAGGCGTGCTCAATTTTGTGCCGTTGCTCGGTGCTGTTGTCGGTGTCGGGATTGTCGGCATGGTGGCACTGGTTTCCATGCCGACCACGACGGCCGCCATCCTGCCGCCTGCGATCTATCTTGCCTGCACCGCGATCGAGGGCCAATTCCTCACCCCGGCCCTTGTCGGCAACCGGCTTCGCATCAATTCGGTGGCGGTGATCCTGGCCATTGCCTTCTGGGGCTGGATCTGGGGCTTCATCGG
>CBIHMD010000550.1:0-2566 GCA_966210655.1 uncultured Thalassospira sp. | reverse complement strand
GGTCGTACCTATGTATGTGTCGTTCCGGCCGAGGCGTAAGCCTCCCGTCGGCTGCGGCATTGCGTAGCAAAGATTTCGAGGGAGGAATGAGCAATCATTCCTCCCTTGTTTTATGTGTTATATGAAAATTTCCCGTGCCGTCGATGCGAGACGATCTGTTTCGAAATCGCGATCCGGCCGGGCGGAATGATTGACGGGCATCGCCCAAAGGACCGGTTATGAAGTTTCTCGATGAAGCAAAAATCCACGTACGCAGTGGCCGCGGCGGTGCCGGTGCGGTCAGCTTCCGGCGCGAAAAATTCATCGAGTATGGCGGGCCGGATGGCGGCGATGGCGGGCGCGGTGGTGACGTGATCGTCGAGGCGGTCGAAAATCTTAACACCCTGATTGATTTCCGTTATCAGCAGCATTTCAAGGCCGAAATCGGCATGCATGGCATGGGGCGCAACCGGACCGGCCGTTCGGGCAACTCGATCACGATCAAGGTCCCGGTCGGAACGCAGATCCTTGAAGAAGACCGCGAAACCCTGATTGTCGATATGCTTGAACCGGGCCAGACCTTTGTTCTGTGCCGGGGCGGGGATGGCGGCCGGGGTAACACCCATTTCAAATCCTCCACCAACCAGGCCCCGCGTCGCGCCGAAGAAGGCTGGCCGAACGAGGAAATGTCGGTCTGGCTGCGCCTTAAACTGATTGCCGATGCCGGGCTGGTCGGTTTGCCCAATGCCGGGAAATCCACCTTCCTCGCCGCATCGTCCAGCGCGCGTCCGAAAATCGCCGATTATCCTTTCACCACCCTGCATCCGCAGCTGGGTGTGGTCGAAATTGATGACCATGAATTCGTTCTGGCCGATATCCCCGGCCTGATCGAAGGCGCGTCGGAGGGCAAGGGCATCGGGACCCGGTTCCTCGGTCATATTGAACGCTGCGAAGTTCTGTTGCATCTGATCGATTGCGCGGACGAGGACCCGGTCGCGACCTATCGGACGGTCCGCGAAGAACTTGAAGGTTACGCCGATGTCCTGATCGACAAACCCGAAGTCGTCGCCCTGTCCAAGGCCGATCAGCTTCTGCCTGAAATGGTCGAGGAACAGCGCGAAATCCTTGAAAAAGGGATCGGCAAAAAGGTGTTCATCGTATCGGGTGCCACCCAGCAGGGGGTAAAGGAAGTCCATCGTGAATTGCGTCGTCACATCATCGGTGAACGCGAGCACCGTGCGATGCAGGGCCGCGAGGATGAGGGATTCAAACCGTGAGCCTTGCGGACGCAAAACGCCTGATCATCAAGGTCGGCTCGGCCCTTCTGGTCGATGAAAATACCGGCAAGCTTCGCCGTGCCTGGCTCGAGGCACTTGCCGATGACGTCGCACTTCTGCGCGAACGCGGGGTCGAGGTCATCGTGGTTTCAAGTGGCGCGATTGCCATGGGGCGTCGTCTGCTGGGGCTTGATCACCGCACCATCAGTCTGGCCGACAAACAGGCCGCTGCTGCGACCGGCCAGATCAGCCTGTCGCAGGTCTGGCAGGAAGCATTGGGCCGCAATGGCCTGATCATGGCGCAGGTTCTTGTCACGCTGGAGGACATGGAAAGCCGCCGCCGTTACCTGAACGCACGCGGGACGCTGAATGCGCTGCTGGCGCGTGGTGCGGTGCCGCTGATCAATGAAAACGACACGGTTGCGACCGAAGAAATCCGCTTTGGCGACAATGATCGCCTTGGGGCCAAGGTTGCGCACATGATTTCGGCCGATACGCTGGTATTGCTGTCCGATATCGATGGTCTTTATACCGCCGACCCGCGCAAGAACCCGGACGCGACCCTGATCCCGACCGTGCGCGAACTGACACCTGAAATCATGGAAATGGCCGGTGCCGCCCCGACGATGTATAGCTCCGGCGGGATGGTGACAAAATTGCAGGCCGCCGAAATCGCGATGAAGGCCGGGTGCCGCATGATGATTGCGCGCGGCACGATTTATCATCCGCTAAAAGCCCAGCTTGAAGGCGGGCCCCATACCCTGTTCCTGCCCAGCGAAAGCCCGCTTGCCGCACGCCGCCACTGGATTGCGACGTCGCTTTCAGCGCGCGGGGCCATCATCGTTGATGGTGGTGCGGCCAAGGCGCTGCGTGCGGGTAAAAACCTGCTGGCGGCCGGGATTGCCGGTGTTGATGGCAGCTTCAAGCACGGCGATGCGGTGCGCATCCTTGATGCGGATGGCACCGAAATCGGGCGTGGCATCACGTCCTATTCGGCTGAAGAAACCCGCATGATCAAAGGTCATTCCTCGCAGGAAATCGAAGCCGCATTGGGATATAGCCGTGGCAACGCGGTCATTCATTCCGATGATCTGGTAATTGCCGACCAATAGATTTCGGTCATGGGATTTGCGACAAAGGGGTAGCCATCGGCTGCCCCTATTTTGCATGCGGATGGTAAAAGGACTGCATGTGGACGTTTCCCGGGTCAAGGCTGCCGTTTCCGGAACCGGGCAGGGTGGTTGCAATATGGATGCAGCCCTCGCCAAACTGATTGGCATCCCCGATCGTGATCGGGCCGTCCTGTGCAT
>CBIHMD010000549.1:0-2567 GCA_966210655.1 uncultured Thalassospira sp. | reverse complement strand
GCATGGCGGGGTTGCTGATTGGTGTCTCTATCGGAAAACAGAAACCTTTGGTAGAATTCCGCAAGGTTCCGGGAGGGCATCATGGATCAGCGTCTTTTGGGTAAAACGGTTCTGGTATTTGGTGGTGGCTGCTGTGCGCCGGGATGGGGCAATGGCAAGGCGGCGTCCGTGTTGCTGGCCCGTGCCGGGGCGAAAGTGGCGGTGGTTGATATCAACAAGATCGCCGCTGATGAAACCGCATCGCTGATTGAGGAAGAAGGCGGCGAGGTCATTGCATTGATCGCCGACATCACCAAACGCGATCAGGTCGATATTGCGGTTTCGACGGCGCGCGGGTCGCTGGGCGAGATTGATGTTCTGGTCAATAATGTCGGGATGGTGATTGGCGGTGGGCTTGAACGGCTTGATGCAGAAGACTGGCACAGCGCGTTCGAAACCAATGTCACCGGGTTTTTCCATAGCTGTCAGGCGGTGATGCCCGCGATGCGCAAACGCAAAAGCGGATCGGTGATCAATATCGGATCGGTCAGCGGGGCGCGGCAGATGGGGATTGATTATCCGGCCTATGCCGCAGCCAAGGCGGCCGTTACGCAATTTACCAGATCGCTTGCGGTGGAATATGCGCCGCATCATGTGCGGGCCAATGCGGTGGTGCCCGGGCTTATTCACACGCCACTGGTCGAGGCATCGCTGGCACGGCTTTATGACGGGTCGGAAATTAACCGTATCCTTGAAACCCGCAATGCGCAGGTGCCGATGGGGCATATGGGCGATGCGTGGGACGTGGCAGAAGCCGTTTTGTATCTGGCATCGGACGGGGCGAAATATGTCACGGGGATCGAGCTTGTCGTTGATGGCGGGTTAAGCTGCACCACACGGTGACGGACTACACTGTGATGGGCCATGAGGTGAACTGGTTCACCTGTAGCGGATTTGTGATTTGCCTGCCGATGCGGATTGCCGAAAACTTTTCGCATCCTTGCCACCGAATTCATGATTTCCGCCCCGGTTAATCCCGAAGGGAGCATATGATGAACCGTTTGACGGCCAAAGATTTCTCGCCGCAATTGCTTGAGCTTTATGATTTTTATGCGCACGGGATCATTTCGCGGCGCGAATTCCTTGACCGGGCCGCGAAATATACTGTCGGCGGGGTCACCGCAATGTCGGTTCTGGCGTCGCTTAGTCCGGATTATGCGCTTGCGACACAGGTCGAGTTTACCGATCCCGATATTGTCGCCGAATATATCATGTATCCGTCGCCCAACGGCCATGGCGAGGTGCGCGGTTATCTGGTCAAACCGGCCAATGCGACCGGCAAGCTGCCCGGCGTGGTGGTGGTGCACGAAAATCGCGGGCTTAATCCCTATATCGAGGATGTGGCGCGGCGGGTGGCCAAGGCCGGGTTTATTGCCCTTGCCCCGGATGGGCTGACATCGGTTGGCGGTTATCCCGGCAATGATGACAAGGGGCGGGAATTACAACGCGAAGTCGACCCGACCAAGCTTATGAATGATTTCTTTGCCGCCATCGAATTCCTGACCGCGCACGAGGCGACGACCGGCAAGATCGGCATTACCGGTTTTTGCTATGGCGGGGGTGTTTCGAATGCGGCGGCGGTGGCTTATCCCGAACTTGGTGCTGCCGTGCCGTTCTATGGCCGTCAGGCGGACGTGGCCGATGTGCCGCGCATTCAGGCGCCGTTGCTGTTGCATTACGGTGAACTGGACGAGCGGATCAATGAAGGATGGCCTGCGTATGAGGCGGCATTAAAGGAACATAACAAGGTTTATGAGGCCTATATCTATCCGGGTGCCAATCACGGGTTCCATAATGATTCAACGCCCCGCTATGACGAGGAGCAGGCCAAGCTTGCCTGGGACCGCACGATTGCGTGGTTCAATAAATATCTGAGCTAGGCGCGGTCTGCGTCCTGGCCTGCACATGCGTTTACAGCCCGGTGGTCACTATTCCGCCGGGCTGTTTTGTTTGGTGGCGCTTGACGGGAATAGCCTTTACGATACATCATAAGTTACGTGATTCGATGTGGTTTGTGATGAAGGAGCATTTCCGATGCAAAACGCGACCGAAAGGGCCGAAAACCCGGTTGAATTCTGGGAAGATCATTACCGGACAAAAAAGACCGATTATTCCGGCAATCCGGGGGAATTGCTGGTGCGGTATGTGGCCGACCTGACACCGGGGCGGGCATTGGATATCGGCTGTTCGCATGGGGATGATGCGCTTTGGCTGGCCGGGCGGAGCTGGGATGTGACGGGGGCTGACATTTCGCAAACCGCGATTGCGCGGGCGCAGAAGCGACTGGTGGGGCGTGATTTTGCTGGCCGGGTGCGGTTTGTTGCCTGCGATCTGGAACGCGAGATGCCGGACGGGGAATATGACCTTGTCACCGCGTCTTATTTCCAGTCGCCGGTGGCTCTTGCGCGGGCCGATATCCTTAGACGTGCGGCGGTAAAGCTGGTGCCGGGCGGGTATTTTCTGAGCATCGCCCATGCGTCCGCCCCGCCGTGGCGCAAGGGCGGGGATGATCACGAATTTCCGGGGTT
>CBIHMD010000548.1:0-2573 GCA_966210655.1 uncultured Thalassospira sp. | reverse complement strand
ATAGTGAACTACGTGCTTGGATCGATTGATGACGAGGACAAGAGCGATATCGAAAGCCTTGTCCAGTCAGATCCCCGTGCAGCAGGAATTGTCCGGGATATTGAAAAAGGTCATTTAGGTGACGGAGAGCCAGTTGATCTGCTGCACTACCGTCGTCTGAAAAAACTTAAGTCTTTGGCCTCAAGCGCCGGGCTCTTGCAGGAATGATGCATTAAGCGCAACACTGCATTGTTCTGAAATTTTATTGACTTTGTTGACCAATGGTCAGATAAAGTTTGTATCGGAGTTGATCGTCTTTTCCCTCAACGTCTAAGGCCCTTCTCCGAAATAGGCCGAAACCTTCTGGTTTCGGCCCTTTTTTTGTTCTGATGACATTTCGCAGTCTTGTTCGCGAATCGATGGTTTTTGTTGCCGCGATATCCAAATTATCGCGTCACGGTTATAATCCGTGCATCAAAACTGTCATTTGGATTTCTTGAAAATAATCCCGACATATAAACGAAGCATATTGCTGTCAGGGCCGGTTTATGCGCCTCGACGCAACAGTGCGTCATTTTCTGTGCGCCCGATATGCCGGAATGATGTTCGGTCATGCATGAATTGGGGGTTGCCAGAGTCCGGGCAGGCGGTGATAAATCTCTCGCTCAATACAACAATAAGAAAAAGGAGCAACTCATTATGGTATCCGGAGTCCACGGATCGGTACGCGATCTGTTTGAATTTACTGACGCCGACCAGGCAATTGCCCGTATCAAGGATATTTATACGTCTGGTGCCGAGGCTGTTCGCGAAGCATTTACCCGATTTGGAAACGGCCAGCAATCCACACCTGTGCGCGCCTACTACCCGTATCTTGGGGTCGAGGTGCCGCCCGAGAAATTGCATGTCGAAAGTACATTGTCTTATGGGGCGCCGCGTGATCCCGGCATTTATGGAACGACCCTGACGCGCCCGGACCTGTTCGAGCAATATTACCGCGAACAGATCGAATTGCTGTTGAAGAACCATGACGTTCCGGTCGTGGTTGGCGTCTCTGATCGCCCGATTCCGTTGCCGTTTCTCGTTGAAACCGCGACCGACAATATCGGCCCGACCGATATCCGCCAGCTTCAGCTGGTGTTTGATATGCCTGATCTGGCGCGGACTGATGACGATATTGCCAACGGTGTGCATTACGGGATTACCGAAGGGCCAAAGCCGCTTTCGCTGTTTTCTGGTGAGCGTGTCGACTACTCTTTGGCACGTCTGCGTCACTATACGGCAACACTGCCGGAGCATTTCCAGAAGTTTGTGCTGTTCACCAACTATCAGCGCTATGTCGACGAATTCATCGAATTTGCCAAACTTCAACTTGAAGACCCGAAAAGCCCCTATGTCGCCTTTGTCGAGCCGGGGCCAAAGGTCCATGTTCGTAAAAACGCGCCAAAGGGCTGGGTGGAAAGTGGTGAACCGGTAGCACAACTGCCTCAGATGCCATCCTATCATCTGATCCGCGAAGACGGGCTTGGCGTGACACTGGTCAATATCGGGGTCGGCCCGTCAAATGCCAAAACTGCGACGGATCATATCGCCGTCCTGCGGTCGCATTGCTGGCTGATGCTGGGCCATTGCGCCGGTCTTCGCCGTAGCCAGCTTCTGGGCGATTATGTTCTGGCACATGGTTACGTCCGTGACGATCATGTTCTGGACTCGGACCTGCCACTGTGGATACCGGTGCCGCCAATTGCCGAAGTACAGGTCGCCCTTGCCAATTCGGTTGCCAAGATCACCGGCCTTAAGGGGCGTGAAATGAAGGCCCGCATGCGGACCGGTACCGTGGCAACCACGGATAACCGGAACTGGGAACTGCGATATAGCGAGCTGTTCGTTCGTCTTAACCAGTCGCGTGCGATTGCGGTGGATATGGAAAGTGCGACCATTGCTGCCAATGGTTTCCGCTTCCGCGTACCGTACGGCACGTTGCTGTGTGTTTCCGATAAACCGGTTCACGGTGAATTGAAGCTGCCGGGCATGGCCAATAATTTCTATCGCCAGCGTATCGGTCAGCATCTTCAGGTCGGGCTTGATACCATCGACACGCTTAGAAGCGATGTCTATCTGCTGCATTCGCGCAAGCTGCGGTCGCTAGACGAACCCGCCTTCCGCTAAATCGCGGAAAGGCTGTCTGCATAATCCCCAGAACACCCGTTGCCCATTGGCAGCGGGTGTTCTGGTTTGAGAGGCATGGACGAGCGGCGGGAATTTCTTCGACAGGTTCGAGATTGCTTTATTCGGCAACCGGTCCGCTGTTTTGGGCTTCTACCGTTGTATCGCCATTGCGCGCGACGATGTCGGGGAACAAAGTAGTAATTGATCCCGCAAAGCGGCGCAGGTCAAAGGCGTCTCTGTCACGGGTCAGTCCAAGGCGAACGATTACAAGTTCCTTTGACGGAACAATACTGATCGACTGTCCGTCATGGCCAAGCGCAAAGAACGCATCTTTTGGCACGGCTGGGCTGCCGTTGCGCAGATTTCCATCCTCGTCGCGCGAACCGGGCAGTTCAAGCCACCAGTGCGCACCATAGATGCCATTC